>CATLIJ010000117.1 GCA_949948825.1 uncultured Clostridiaceae bacterium | reverse complement strand
TCAGGCCCTTCAGGTCGTGGTGGAAAGTTCTCAGAGAGTTCTGGATGCGGTGGGCCTGATTGCCGGCGCCGCCGAGGAGCAGACTGCATCCATTTCCCAGATCGCCATCGCTGTGGATCAGATCTCCAGCGTGGTACAGACCAACTCTGCCACCTCCGAGGAGTCCGCTGCTGCCAGCGAGGAGCTTTCCAGTCAGGCCAATGTACTCAAGGGACTGATCGGGAGGTTCCGTTTGGAGGACAGCAATAACATCAGCGGAGCCAGTGTCAGCAGATACTCTGCTTCACAGACACAGAATGCCTCTCAGAACACCTCCGTTGGTTTTACAGATGATTTAAAGTATTAAATCCACATAAAAAGCGCAGCCTCCGGCTCTCCTTACCAGGAGCCGGAAGCCGCGCTTTTTTATTGGCTGAAGATCAGGATCAGGTCATCATCCTATGCCTGTTCTCAAACGTAAAACCATGCGTTCTTATGCCTTTTTGCTATGCCGGATGGTCTTTAAAATATAAGTGCTAAGTAAAAATCCCCCTGCTGCAAAAACAGCCATGATGATATATACAATCCGGTAGCCGGCAAGGCCGTCAAACTTATCCAGAATCCCTCCATAAACCGCATACATAAATGCACCGGGCAGGTAGCCGATAAAGGAGCCCATAGACATGGCAGAGCCTGTGATCTCACGAGGTACGTGGACTTCATCCATTGGGGCAAAAAATATGGCGCGCATGCTGTAAACACAGGCGCTGATTCCAAGGGTGATAGCCATTCCCAGCAGGATTCCCATAGCCTGATGGGGCAGTAAAGAGAATACGGCCAGGATCGCGCCTACAACCACAAAGGCAATCTGCAGGTATCTGGTGGCAGAATGGAGAACCTTATCAGTAATAAAACCGCCGATAGGACCGCCAAGCATTTTAAGACCATATTGGTTGATGATTCCATAGACACCGACCAATGCAGCGGGAAGGGCATAAGCTTCCTCCAGGAACGGGATGAAATAGGTGAGTCCGCAGTAAACGCTGTATACAAAAAACACATTAAAGGATACAAGCCAGATATTCTTGTTTTTCAGGGCACGCATTACACCCTCCCAGGCCCGTTTATTGGCATTGTCCGTTTTTTCCGCTGTGCTTGCTGCTGTGTTTTGATCTGCATTTTCTGCCTGCGGGGCATCGTCTGGCTCCAGCAGAAAGTACATAATAATGCCGATTGCACCAGGGACAATGGAATAGAACAGGATTGCCATTTTAAGTCCGGCTGCCGTGCTCCCCATTGCAGAGAAAATCCCAAGAGCGCCAAAGGCCACAATGGTATCCATCAGGCCTCTTCCGGCCTCCATGATGCCGAACATCCTTCCCTGCTCATCTTCATTGCCCAGAAGCCGGACCGTCTTTAACATGGTGGGCCAGTAAAGCATATCTGCGCAGATTGCCAAAAGGCAGTAAATCACAAGGAAAATTGGGTAGGACGGAAACGTGGAAAGGCAGATTCCGCATACGCAAATGCTGATCAGGGACAGGGGGATCATGATTTTTTTGGAGACCCGGTCTGTCAGATAAATGGAAGCCAGGAAACCGAAGGTGGAGATCAGGCCGGCGATACTCATGGCAGTTCCGATCTGTGTGTGGGACAGACCCATAAATTCCTGCATTGGCACATAAAATGCGTCTTTTAAAAATCCCAGCTTATAGATGGTTCCGGCTCCCAGCATCAGGATTCCAAAGGAAATCCACTTTTTGTCGATTGTTCCTTTTGTTTGTTGAGACATAATGGCTTTACCTCGTTCTATTGGATTTTGTGAAATGGATTTGACAATTTCCAGTATAGTTGTATTTGTGTGTAATGTCAAGCGAAAATGTGTAAAAAGTTGTAATTATTTGCAAATATAAGGAATTCTGAAAAGTATATTAGAGGAAAGAAGTTGTAATTATGTGTTTTTTTAAAAATTACATATTGCATTTTGTGCAAAAGTGTGTTAAAGTCATGTTCAGAAGATGGATTTGACAAACAGAAGGGAATCAAATAAATGTTATCAGAACAGAGATACGAGGAAATTTATAATTTAGTAGAGCGGGAAGGCAGTGTGAGGACGATTGCTCTTTGCGATGCTTTGCAGACCTCCAGAGAGACCATAAGAAGAGATTTGGAAGCAATGGAGGCAAAGGGGATGATCCGGCGCATCCGGGGCGGGGCCATGAAACGGGAGACATCTCCAGACAAAGGTTTGACTTATACTTCCTTCAGTAAAAGGCGGGACGAGAATGTTTCTGACAAAGAGGCTATTGCTCTGGAAGCGGTAAACCATATTAGTGAAGGGCAGGCCATTGCTTTGGATTCCGGAACAACGTCTCTTTTCCTGGCCAGAGCAGTCAAAGCCAGATTTCGTTCTTTGACAGTAGTTACAAATTCCTTTGCCGTGGCTCAGGAGCTGGCAGGCGCCGAGGGTATTACACTGGTTTTGACAGGCGGAGTTTACCGGGCGGATGAGGAGGCATTTGTATCAGATGTTGCAACACTTATTTTCTCTAAGATTAATGTGGACTTATTTTTCCTTACTACCTGCGGGATATCAGTGGAGCGCGGAATCACGTATCAGAGAATGGATGAAATTTCCGTGCAGAATAAAATGATGGAAGCAGCGGACCGTACTATTGTGCTGGCGGACAGCTCCAAGATGGGGAATAATTCCCTGGTAAAAATGTGCGGGATTGAGGCGGTTTCCATGGTTATTACAGATTCCGGCGTTTCGGACAGCCAGGTGAAGGCATTTGAGCGTGCAGGGGTAAGGGTGATTATTTCAAAGGAAAGGACTGAATAAATGATGACTGCACTGAAAAATCAGGAAAACAGACGGCCAAGCGTATTGCTTATTTCCGTAGATGCCTTGAAACCGGAATTTGTATTTGAACAGGAGCGTTTAGGAATTAAGCTTCCCAATATTACCAGGTATTTTTTGGAGAACGGGCTTACGGCCAGAGAAGGGAGCAAAAGCGTATTCCCCACCTTTACTTACCCGTGCCATCAGAGTATGATTACTGGGACCAATCCGGCGGTTCATGGGATTGTGAATAACGGAATTTTTGACCCAAAGGGAGAGCATAAGGGGGCCTGGTATTGGTTTGCGAACAATAAGGTAAAGACACTGTGGGAAGCGGCAAAGGAGGGAGGATATTGCTCGGCAAGCGTGGCATTTCCCACTTCTGTAGGTGCAAGGGGGGATTACATTGCACCTGAATTTTGGTGGGATGGAAGTGAGCTTGACAGCAGATTTATCGATGCGGTGGCAAAGCCTCAGGGATTGATTGCAGACATGGAGCAGGAGATCGGCGTATATGCAGGCGGCCTGGATCTTTCAGATAAGGGAGATGCTCAGAGGGGGAAGGCGGCGCTGTGGATGCTCCGGCATAAGCTAAAGCCTCATATTTGGGAAAAACCGTTTTTTCTGTCTGCCTATTTTGCAAGCTTTGATGAGAGCGCCCACCAGAACGGTGTCTACAGCAAGGAGGCGGCGGCAAGCCTGGAAAAGATTGATGGTATGCTGGGAGAACTGATCGGAGAGGCCGAGGAGATCACAGGAGGCAGCCTGGTGGTCTGCGTGGTGTCGGATCATGGGACTTTGGACAACACCCACAACATTTCTCCCAATGTCCTTTTAAAGGAGGCTGGCCTGATCCAGACGGATGAGGAGGGAAATGTGTCAGGCTGGAGAGCCTTCAGCCAAAGAGCGGGCGGAACGGCAGAGATCCGTCTGGCAGATCCAAAGGATTTGGAGGCAGCACAGCTTTTGGAGGGGATCTTAAAACGTCTGGAGGCAGATCCGGAAAGCGGGATTCTGGAAGTGGTGGACAGCCAGGGCGCAAAGAAAAGAGGAGGATTCCCGGACGCGGCATATGTGCTTGTGTCAAAGAAAGGGTATGAGATCCGGGATGATGTGGACGGGGAATACTGCCGTACCCGGCTGACGCAGAAAGCCCAGCATGGATACAGTGAGGAATTTCCGGAGATGCGGGCATCCTTTATGCTGTATGGAAAGGGCATTGCTCCTGGCAATCTTGAAAATGTCCGTCTGATTGACGTGGCTCCTACACTGGCTGGGATCATGGAGGTGGAATTGCCTGATGCAGAGGGCAGAGACGTGCTGAAATGAGGAATGCCCCATGGAAAAAACAGAGTATTTGTTTAAAATGCTGGCAGACTTCCTTTGGGGCGACTGGCTTTTGGCGGCTCTCCTGGGATTGGGGTTATTTTACACTGTGATGACCGGCTGCATCCAGATCAGGAGCATATGGCTTTTTCGAAAGGGTTTTTTCCGGTTTTCCAGAGGAAAAAGGGAGATAAAGGATCAGAGGAGGTGCTCCTCTTATCAGGCGCTTTGCGCGGCTGTGGCAAGCTGTGTGGGAAGCGGCAATATTGTAGGCGTATCCACAGCTATTTTGTCTGGAGGCCCGGGCGCTTTGTTCTGGATGTGGGCAGCCGCTTTTTTGGGGATGGCTACCAAGTTCGGGGAGATTGTCATGGGAGTCCGGTATCACGGCTATGACGAAAAGGGCGGCATTGCGGGAGGCCCCATGTATTATATTGAATATGGCATGGGCTGGAAAAGGGCTGGTATTTTTGTGGCTGTGCTGCTTTTTATCCAAAATTCCGGCGGGACGCTGATTCAGTCCAACACGATTTCCAATGTGGTGAATGAAGCGTTTCATGCGCCCTTTCTTCTGACTGGTATTGTGATGGCAGGGGTGATGAGTCTGATCATCCGGGGCGGGTTTAAACGGCTGGTGCAGGTGGCACAGAGAGTAGTTCCTGTAATGGCAGGGCTCTATGTATCCGGCGGGCTGTTGGTGCTGGTTTTACATGCAGGCCAGATACCGGCTATGCTTGCTTCTATCCTTAAGGAGGCATTTTCTTTTCGTGCAGGGGCAGGGGCCGTGGCGGGCATTACCATAAAGGAAGCAATGCGGTTTGGGGTGGCAAGAGGGCTGTATTCCAATGAAGCGGGGGAGGGGTCGGCAGCGGTCCTTCATTCTTCCGCGGAGGTGGATCATCCGGTCCGCCAGGGGGTGTATGGAGTGATTGAGGTGTTTATTGATACTATGGTGATCAGCAGCACCACAGGCTTTACGGTTTTAATCACCGGTGTAAATGAATTTCATAAGAATGCGTCCACTTTGGCGGCAGCGGCCTTTCATAGTGTATTTCCAGGGATGCAGTACCTGATTTATATCAGCCTGATCCTGTTTGCCGGCACTTCCCTGATGAGCCAGTGGTATTTTGGCCATGTCAGCCTGACTTATCTGAAAAAGCCGGGGCTGGCTGGGGCTTATCAATATTTGTTCCCTGTGATTATCCTTTTAGGGAGCCTTGGAAGTATTGATATGGTCTGGTATATCCAGGACTGTGCCCTGGGGCTGCTGATTTTGCCGAATATTGCGGCTCTGTTCTTTCTTGGACCCCAGGTGAGAAAAGCAGTGAAGGAGTTTATGAATCCGGAAAACGGATATTTGAAAATAGAAGAGGAGATTACATAGATGAAAAAGGGACTGGAGAAATATATGGATACCATTCCTGCCGTAGGCGATGCGTCCAGGCAGAGAGAGACATTTTGGCTGAATGACAAGAAGGTTCCAGAGGGTGAAAAGAAAATTCACCTTCTCCAGCCGGATCAGATTGACGATGCGAGGCGCAGGCTGGAGCGCTTTGCCCCTTATCTGCAGGAGGTTTTTCGAGAGCTTGAGGAAACCGGCGGGATCATTGAGTCGGAGCTGCGGGAGATTCCGGAAATGAAGGATTTTTTGAACAAAGCTTATGGGGCCGGCATAGAGGGACGCCTGATGCTGAAGATGGACAGCCATCTGCCTATTTCTGGTTCGGTGAAAGCCAGGGGAGGCATTTACGAGGTGCTTAAGCATGCGGAGGAGCTGGCTTTTGACGCCGGACTTTTAACAGAGAGTGACAATTACCGTGTGCTGGCAGAGCCGTGTTTTTGTGAATTTTTCGGAAAGCACACCGTACAGGTGGGGAGTACGGGAAACCTGGGCATGAGTATTGGCATTATGAGCGCAAAGCTGGGCTTTCATGTGATTGTCCATATGTCCGCGGATGCAAAACAGTGGAAAAAGGATTTGTTAAGGAGCCGTGGAGTGGAGGTAATTGAATACGCAGATGATTACTGTGCGGCTGTGGAGCAGGGGCGGAAAAATTCGGAGGAGGATGAGACAAGCTATTTTGTGGATGATGAAAATTCCAGGAATCTGTTTTTGGGCTACAGTGTTGCCGGGGAAAGGCTGAAGGCTCAGATTGAGGCACAAGGTATTGCTGTGGACAGAGAGCATCCGCTGTTTGTTTATATTCCCTGCGGGATTGGAGGCGCTCCCGGCGGGGTTACTTACGGGCTGAAGCAGATTTACGGAGATCATGTACATTGTTTCTTTACAGAGCCGGTTCATGCCTGCTGTATGCTTTTTGGGATGGCTACGGGCCTTCAGGACCAGGTGTGTGTGAAGGATTTTGGCATTGACGGGAGGACGGATGCAGACGGTCTGGCTGTGGGACGCCCGTCTGCGTTTGTGGGCAGGGTTATGGAGCCTGTGCTTTCCGGCATTGCCACCATAGAGGATAAGAAGCTGTATGATTTGATGAGAGGGCTTCTTGACAGTCAGGATATTTTCATTGAACCAAGCTCCTGTGCTTCTTTTGCGGCGCTGATTCGTCCCGATGATTTGAGGGATTATATAGAAAGGGAAGGGCTTTCGGATCAGATGAAGAATGCGACGCATATTGCGTGGGCCACCGGGGGGAATATGGTGCCGGAGGAGACGAGAAAGGCATATCTGGCCATGGGCTTATCCTAGGGAGTTTTTACGGATGAATTATGAACTTCTGGTTCTGGATATTGACGGGACAGTGACAAATTCCGGGAAAGAGGTAATGGCCAGGACATGCGGGGAAGTGATCCGGGTGCAGGAACAGGGGGTAAGGGTAGTCCTGGCTTCGGGAAGGCCGCCGGAAGGGATTTATCCCATAGCCAGGAAATTGCAGATGGATCGGTTTGACAGCTATATTTTGGCCTTCAACGGCGGGAAAATCATTCACCTGGGGACGGAAGCCTGTATTTTTGAGCGGCGTTTGCCTGCGCATATTCCCAAAAGGCTATGGAGGGATGCGCTGGAGTATGGCGTTGGCATGGCTGCCTATGGAGCCGGTGTGATTTTAGCAGGGACTGCTCCTGACAAATATTTGAAGTTTGAAGCAACCATCAGCCAAATGCCTATAGAGTATCGTAAAAACCTGGGAGCAGAGGAGAAACTGGAGGTGAATCAGTGTGTTCTTACAGGTGATCCGGATGTTTTAGAACGGATTGAGCCGGTTCTTTTTGGCAGGTATTTCCATGAGGCGCAGATTTTTCACTCCGAACCGTTTTACCTGGAGGTG
>CATLIJ010000116.1 GCA_949948825.1 uncultured Clostridiaceae bacterium | reverse complement strand
TGGAGAAGGAATATAGGCTGAAGGCACGTGTGTTGGCAAAGCTGGAATATCTGAATCCTGCCGGATCAGTGAAGGATAGGGTGGCTAAGGCCATGGTGGAGGATGCGGAGGCGAGGGGGATTTTAAAGCCGGGATCTGTGATTATTGAACCCACTTCTGGAAATACGGGGATTGGGCTGGCTTTGATGGCAGCAGCAAGAGGATACCGGATTATTATTGTGATGCCGGAGACTATGAGTGTGGAGAGGCGTCAGCTGATGAAAGCCTATGGAGCGGAATTGGTTCTCACAGAGGGAGCAGGAGGAATGAAAGCAGCCATAGCCAAAGCAGAAGAACTGGCTAAGGAGATTCCGGACAGCTTTATTCCGGGACAGTTTGTGAATCCGGCTAATCCGGCGGCTCACAGGGAGACAACAGGGCCTGAGATATGGGAAGATACAGACGGAGAGACCGATATTTTTGTGGCAGGTGTGGGGACCGGGGGAACCATAACTGGTGTGGGGCAATATTTAAAATCTAAAAATCCTGATGTGAAGATTGTGGCAGTGGAGCCAGCAGCTTCACCTGTGCTGAGTAAGGGAGTGGCAGGTCCTCATAAGCTTCAGGGAATTGGAGCAGGATTTGTGCCAGAGGTGCTGGATACGGGAATTTATGATGAGATAGTGCCAGTGGAGAATGAGGAGGCATTTGCCATGGGAAGAAAGGTTGGGAAGCTGGAGGGAGTTTTGGTTGGAATCTCTTCCGGGGCGGCTTTGTGGGCTGCTGTGGAGCTGGCAAAGCGTGAGGAGAATGAGGGAAAGACCATCGTGGCTTTGCTGCCAGATACAGGAGACCGATATTTGTCTACGGAACTGTTTTGATATTTTTGATAACCAATTTTGCAGGGAATTTTCCCGGATGAATTTGGTTTGAAGCAGTTGATGAAAAACTGGTTATTTTACCTGATTTGTCGAGAAATAAAGCTTGACAAATCAGGTATTTTTTAATAGAATAAAGTTAAATACTTTGATACTCAAAACATTTGAGAATAAAACTAAATTTAAGAATGATTTTCAGGAGAGGTATTTGAGAAAATAAATAAAGACAGGGTATACAGATCATGACAAGCAGAATAATTGGGACTGGTTCTTATGTGCCGGCGCAGGTAGTAACCAATGAGGATTTGGCAAAGATTGTAGATACCAGTGATGAGTGGATAGCAGAAAGAACCGGTATTCGGCAGCGGCGGGTCGTAAGAGAGGAAGGAACCAGCCATATGGCAGCGGAAGCCGCAAAAAGGGCTCTTGAGAATGGGGGAATTGATGCAGGGGAACTGGATTTGATTATTATGGGGACTACTTCTCCGGATCATTGCTTTCCCAGCGGGGCCTGTGAGGTGCAGGAGGAAATAGGAGCAGTCAATGCCTGCGGGTTTGATGTGAGCGCTGCCTGTTCCGGATTTTTGTTTGCATTAAGTACAATGCAGGCTTTTATTCAGGCAGGGACCTGCCGGACCGGACTGGTGATTGGAGCAGATTGTATCAGTAAGCTGGTTGACTGGAAAGACAGAGGAACATGTGTTCTGTTTGGAGACGGTGCCGGAGCGGCGGTTGTCCGGGCAGAGGATACAGGCATGATTCATACTGTGATGAAATCAGACGGCGCCAAATGGAAGGTTCTTTCCTGTGTATCCCGTACAGGAGGGAATTTTATCAATGGAATTCCTACAGAGCCAGGATTTATTACCATGGACGGACAGGAAGTATTCAAGTTTGCGGTAAAGACTGTGCCTGCCTGTATTCATCAGGTGTTAGAGGAGGCTGGCGTGGGTATGGATGAGGTGAAATATTTTGTCCTTCATCAGGCCAATTACCGGATTGTGGAGTCTGTGGCAAAGCGGCTCAAACAGCCCATGGATAAATTTCCTATGAATATGGAGTTTTATGGCAATACATCAGCAGCTACGGTTCCGATTCTTTTGGATGAGCTGAACCGGGCAGGCAAACTAAATCCGGGAGACAGGATTGTGATGTCCGGATTTGGGGCAGGATTAACCTGGGGGGCAACGCTTTTAGAATGGTAGGTCTGTGAGATGGATGGAAGGGCCGGTTTGAAATGTTAGATAAATTTTCTTTTTCCATAAAAATAAAGAAAATTTATATAGAAAAAAATGTAAATACCCAATATAATAGGGATGGGTGCTATTGCCCCCAAAAACATATTAAAAAGGAGAATGAAGATCATGTTAGAGAGAATGAAGGAAATCATTGCAGAGCAGCTGAGTGTTGAGGAGGAGATTGTTACTGAGTCTTCTTCCTTCAAGGAGGATTTGGGAGCAGATTCTCTGGATCTGTTTGAGCTGGTTATGGCTCTTGAGGATGAGTATTCCATTGAGATTCCGTCAGATGACCTGCAGAATCTGCTGACGGTTGGGGATGTAATGAATTACCTGAAGGATAAAGGTGTAGAGGCGTAATGCCCTGCACCTTCTTACTATCACAGAATATAAGATATTTCAGGGTTGTGATCTGGAATCAGGCTTAGAGGGAAACATAGCAAGTGTCAGGAAGAGGAAAATATGAAAACAAGAATTACAGAACTGTTGGGAATTGAATATCCGGTTATCCAGGGCGGTATGGCGTGGGTGGCGGAAAATCATCTGGCAGCAGCTGTTTCACAGGCAGGCGGCCTGGGATTAATCGGCGGGGCCAATGCTCCGGGAGAAGTGATTCGGGATTATATCCGCAAGGTAAAGGAAGTGACGGACAAGCCTTTTGGCGTTAATGTTATGCTGATGAGTCCTCATGCGGATGATGTGGCAAGAGTAGTTGTGGAGGAGGGCGTTAAGGTAGTTACCACTGGCGCAGGAAATCCGGAAAAGTATATGGACATGTGGAAAGAGGCAGGAATCCGGGTGATTCCGGTGGTTGCTTCGGTTGCTCTGGCAAAACGCATGGAAAAATACGGAGCAGATGCAGTAGTTGCAGAGGGTACGGAATCCGGCGGACATATTGGTGAGGCTACTACCATGACTTTGGTTCCTCAGGTTGTGGATGCAGTATCGATTCCGGTAATTGCAGCCGGTGGTATTGGGGATGGCCGGGGAATTGCAGCTGCATTTATGCTGGGTGCAGAGGCAGTCCAGATGGGGACCCGTTTCCTGGTGGCAAAAGAGTGTGTGGTTCACCAGAATTATAAAGACCGGGTTTTGAAGGCAAAGGATATTGATTCTGCTGTAACCGGAAGAAGCCATGGACATCCGGTTCGTTGTCTGCGAAATCAGATGACGCGGGAATATGTAAAGCTGGAGAACGAGGGAAAGAGCTTTGAGGAACTGGAATATCTGACTCTTGGAGCTTTGAGAAAAGCAGTGCAGGAGGGTGACGTGGTAAACGGAACCATTATGGCAGGACAGATTGCAGGTATGGTAAGCAAGGAACAGACCTGTAAGGAAATGATTGAGGAAATGATGGCTCAGGCAGAGACATTGCTTGGGAAAAGACAATAGTTGTGCGAGAAGGTCTGGACAGGAAACCTCAGTGAATGAATGAAAACAGGAAGACAGCCATGAAGACAGAGAAATGGCTGCAGAAACAAGAAGCACTGGTTCGGAACAGAATGCGGAGCAGTGCAAAGAAAGAAGGGGAGTACAATCCATGAGTAAGATTGCGTTTATTTACCCAGGACAAGGCGCTCAGGTATGCGGCATGGGTAAAGATTTTTATGAGCAGACCGAGATTGGAAAGCAGGTGTTTGACCTGGCAAGCAGTTTGCTGGGGTTTTCGGTTCCAGAATTGTGTTTTACGGAGAATGACCGTCTGGATGTAACAGAATATACTCAGGCGGCTATGGTGACAACCAGCATTGCTATGACAAAGGTACTGGAGGAAAAAGGCGTGAAACCAGATGTGACAGCTGGTTTAAGCCTGGGAGAATATTGCGCCCTTTATGCAGCAGGGGTGATGAGTGAGGCAGATGCCATTGCCACGGTGCGCCAGAGGGGAATTTTCATGCAGGAGGAGGTTCCTGTGGGACAGGGAGCCATGGCAGCAATCTTAGGATTGGAGGCTGCCGGGATTGAGGCAGTGCTTGAGAATTTGGAAGATGTGCAGATTGCCAATTATAATTGTCCCGGACAGATTGTGATTTCCGGGAAAACGGCAGCAGTGGAGCTGGCCTGTGAGAAGCTAAAGGAGGCAGGGGCTAAGAGGACGGTTCCCTTAAAGGTCAGCGGACCATTTCACTCCAAAATGCTTGTTGGGGCCGGGGAAAAGCTGGAAAAGGTGCTTGACAGGGTGGAGGTACATACTCCTGTTGTTCCGTATGTGGCTAATGTGACTGCAGATTATGTGAGAGAGGCAGAGGATGTGAAGCCTCTTTTGGTAAAACAGGTTTCCTCTTCTGTCCGGTGGCAGCAAAGTATGGAGATGCTGCTGGCAGACGGAGTGGATACTTTTGTGGAAATCGGGCCAGGGAAAACCTTGGCAGGATTTATGAAGAAGATTAATCGGACCGTAAAGGTTTTGAATATAGAAAAGCTTGAGGACATTGAGAAAGCAGCAGAAGCGCTTTTGTAGGGAAAGAGAGGACAGAACAGAATGCTGACAGGTAAGGTTGCGGTAGTGACCGGCGCAAGCCGGGGCATAGGCCGGGAGATTGCAGTGACACTGGCAGCCAAGGGAGCTGCGGTCATTGTGAATTATAATGGTTCTGAGGCAAGGGCCATGGAAGCAGTAAAAGAGATTGAAGCTGCCGGAGGAAAGGCAGAAGCAATTCAGTGCAATGTATCGGATTTTGAGAAGGCGTCAGAGCTGATTGCCTATGTGATCAAACAGTATGGGCGGTTGGACATTCTGGTGAACAATGCAGGAATTACCAGGGATAATCTGCTGATGAAGATGAGCGAAGAGGATTTTGACGCAGTTTTAAACACCAATCTGAAGGGAGCTTTTAACTGTATCCGTCATGTGGCAAGACAGATGTTAAAGCAAAAGTCCGGAAGAATCATCAATATTTCTTCGGTTTCCGGCATTATGGGAAATGCGGGACAGGTGAATTACAGCGCTTCCAAGGCAGGGGTAATCGGTATCACCAAGTCTGTGGCAAGGGAGCTTGCCAGCCGGGGAATTACCTCTAATGCAGTGGCTCCGGGATTTATTGATACAGAGATGACTCAGGTGCTGCCGGATTCTGTAAAGGAAGCAGTGGTGGAGCAGATTCCTATGAAACATTTTGGAGCGGCAAAGGATATTGCGGAGACAGTGGCATTCCTGGCATCAGATGAGGCGAAGTATATTACAGGTCAGGTGATCTGTGTAGATGGCGGAATGGCAATGTAGTAAGGAGAGTAAATTATGAGCAGAAGAGTAGTTGTAACCGGGTTGGGGGCGATTACCCCAATCGGAAACAGTGTGCAAGAGTTTTGGAGCAGTTTAAAGGAAAAGAAGGTTGGAATTGGTCCTATCACATATTTTGATACAACGGATTATAAGGCAAAGCTGGCGGCTCAGGTAAAGGATTATGATCCGAAAAAGTATATGGACCCCAAGACGGCAAAACGGATGGAGCAGTTCTGCCAGTTTGCGGTAAGCGCTGCAAAGGAAGCTTTGGAGGATGCGGGGATTGATATGGAAAAGGAAGATCCCTTCCGGGTGGGAGTCAGTGTGGGCTCTGGAATCGGAAGCCTTCAGTCCATTGAGCGGGAGTATAAAAAGCTTTTGGACAAGGGTCCTGGCAGAGTGAATCCTCTTTTGGTTCCTTTGATGATCTGTAATATGGCAGCTGGAAACGTGGCTATACAGTATGGGTTAAAGGGAAAATGTATCAATGTGGTAACAGCCTGCGCCACTGGGACTCACAGCATTGGAGAAGCATTCCGTTCGATTCAGTACGGGGAGGCAGATGTGATGGTGGCAGGAGGAACGGAGGCCAGCATCACTCCGATTGGCGTGGCCGGATTTACGGCTCTTACTGCGCTGAATACCACAGAAGATCCCATGCGGGCATCCATTCCTTTTGACAAGGAGAGAAACGGATTTATCATGGGTGAGGGAGCTGGTATTGTCATTCTGGAGTCTTTGGAGCATGCCAAGGCAAGGGGGGCAAAGATTTATGCAGAGCTGGCTGGCTATGGAGCCACCTGTGACGCTTATCACATTACTTCTCCCGCAGAGGATGGCAGCGGTGCAGCGAAGGCTATGGAGGTTGCCATTGCAGATGCCGGAATGAAGCCAGAGGATGTGGATTATGTCAATGCCCATGGAACCAGCACTCATCACAATGATCTGTTTGAGACAAAGGCAATTAAGCTGACCTTTGGGGAGCATGCAAAGAAGCTGAAAATTAATTCTACCAAATCCATGATCGGCCATCTCCTTGGAGCAGCGGGCGGAGTGGAATTTATTACTTGTGTAAAGTCCATAGAAGAGGGATTTGTCCATGCTACGGCAGGTCTTACCATGGATGATCCGGAATGTGATCTGGATTATACCAAGGGGGATGGAGTGGCTATGGAGGTAAATTGTGCGATCAGCAACTCTTTGGGCTTTGGCGGCCATAATGCTACCTTGCTGGTAAAGAAATTCCGGGACTAAGGAGGAAATAAGACATGACGATTGATGATATTGTAAGATTAATTCAGGCGGTTTCGGACAATGGTCTGACCAGCTTTACTTATGAAGAGGGGGACCTGATTCTGACTCTTAAGAAGAAAAAGAAGAAAAATGTGTCTCAGGCTCCGGTGGCTCCTGTGGTGATTTCACAGCCTGCCGCGCCGGTAGTCAGCCCTATGGCTGTGGCAGTTCCCACAGCAGATGCAGGGCTTACCACTCTGGCTGGAAAGGGACTTTTTGCCCCATCCTCCTCTGAGACGGAAAAGGCAGATGAAGCAGAGAGAGAGGAAAAGCTGGATATTGGTTCGGATAAGGTTATTGTATCGCCTTTGGTGGGAACCTTTTACAGCGCTTCTTCACCAGATGCAGAGCCGTTTGTCCATGTGGGAGATACAGTGAAAAAGGGACAGGTTCTTGGTATTATTGAAGCCATGAAGCTGATGAATGAGATTGAGAGTGAGTATGACGGCATTGTGGAAGCGATTCTTGTGGAGAATGAGAATGTGGTAGAATATGGACAGCCGTTGTTCCGTATTAAATAATAGTTACAGTTCACGGGGCGGGGAATCTGACATAAATTTGGGTGTCAAGCTTGCTTGTAAGCCCAAATTTATGCCAGATTCCACATCAGGCGAACGCCGGATGCTTCTTGTCCGTCGAAGACGGGCAAGAAGATGTCCCCCGTGAACAGTAACAAATAACAAGCTGCAAATCGGTCGGAAGGACGCTGTAAAGCTGCGTCAGGAAGCATGCACAGAATGGAGGAAATTATGAAGCTGGGAATCAAGGAAATTCAGGAGATCATTCCTCACAGGCATCCGTTTTTGCTGATTGATACCATTGAAGAGCTGGAGCCGGGTGTCCGTGCGGTGGGATATAAGTCGATTACTTACAATGAACCGCAGTTTGCAGGACATTTTCCCCAGGAGCCAGTGATGCCAGGAGTGCTGATGGTGGAGGCTCTGGCACAG
>CATLIJ010000115.1 GCA_949948825.1 uncultured Clostridiaceae bacterium | reverse complement strand
GTTTTCTTTTTGCCTATCCGACATCACAGTCCTGCCTGTGGATTTCATTTAAGGAAAATCATAGAGTCTTATGAGCCGGATTGTATCTTAATCGAGGGTCCGGAAAATGCCGGAGAGCTGATTCCGGCTCTGGTTCATGAGGACACCAAAGCGCCCATAGCGCTGTACTATTATTTTAAGGACAGTAAGGGGCTGTTAAGCGAGGAAAAAGGGGACTATCGGTGTTATTATCCTTTTCTGGATTATTCTCCTGAGCTGGTGGCCCTGCGGGAGGCAGCAAAAAGAGGGATTCCGGCCCGGTTTATTGACCTTTCTTATGGGGAGATTCTTCTTGGCACAAGGGAGGAGAAGGGAATCCGGGGAGGCGGGGAAAAGCAGACTTATAATGATGATTACCTGTTAAGCCGAAGCAAATATTTTGATTTGCTCTGTGAAAAAACCGGAATGAGGAATTTCGGGGAATTTTGGGAAAAATATTTTGAGATTGCCGGATTTTTTATGGACACAGGGGCATTTGTTCACCAGATGAGGACTTACTGCAGCCTGACCAGAAAGCATACCCCAAGGGAGGAACTGGAGCAGGATGGATGTCTTTTGCGGGAGCAGTATATGGCCCAGCAGATAGGGGAGGCTTCCGGGGAGTTTCACCGAATTCTGGCAGTGACAGGGGGATTTCATACAGACGGAATTCTGGAATTGCTGGAGAGGATTCAGGAGGACAGGGCAGGAAAATCCGGCCAGTCTGGCTTTGGGGAGAAAGGTGGGAAAGAAGAGTCTGCTGGAAAAATGATTTATAAAGGAGAGTCCGTGAAGCTTCATAAGCTGTCCGAGGTGGATCAGGGAGTGTATCCTCTGGCTTATTCCATGGAAGCGGCAGACGTCTTAAATGGCTATGCCAGCGGCATGGAGGCGCCGGGATTTTATCAGCGGGTCTGGGAGGAGCTTGAAAGGTCTGGCCATGGCAGGGGAGCTTATGAGGCGGCGGTGCTTCATCAGCTGGTTGGCGCTGGCAGGCAGGCGAGAAAACAGAAGGAGGGAATCTCTTCTTTTGATGTGGCCTGTGCTTATTCCATGGCCAAAGGCCTTGGAGCTTTGCGGGGAAAATGGGAGCCAGGGCTTTATGAGCTGAGGGACGGGGCTTTGTCTTCTTTTGTAAAGGGAGAGCGCAGTCCTTCCACAGATTTACCCCTTCGGATTCTTCAGGAATTGAACACAGGAAAGCAGGTGGGGAGTCTTTGTTCGGAGGCGCCCAAGCCGCCGATTCTGACGGATTTTGAGGAAAAGTGTAAGCTTTATGGGTTAAAGATCTATGGGTCCGTCCGGCAGGAAGTGACCTTGGAGATATTTGCCAAAAAGAAACATATGGCAGCCAGCCGTTTTTTCTGCCAGATGGAATTTCTGGAAACTGGGTTCGGCGTGCGGGAAAAGGGAGCAGATTTGGTAAACCGGAGGGACAAGAGCCGGATTCGGGAGGTGTGGAGATACCGGTTTTCCAGTCATGTGTTAAGCACATTGATTGATGTATCCATGTCCGGAGGAACCGTGGAGGAGGCGGCCCGGACCAGACTGGTAAAAAGGTTTCGGGAAGCGGCTGGCTTGAAAGAGGCGGCAAGACTTCTGACCGTGGGATTTCTCATGGGGTTTTTAAAAGAGCAGACCGGGATGAAAGCCCATGTGGAACAGGTGCTGGCAGCGGACGGGGACTTTTTTTCGCTCACAGAGGGATTTTCTTATCTTCGTATGCTGTATGAGCTGCAGGAATTGTATCAGACCTATGCTTTGCCAGAGTTGGAGGGCATGATCCGGACCTGTTTCCAGAAGATTGTCCAGCTTCTTCCAGCCATGGGGATGGTGGCAGAGGAGAAGGAGCAGGAGTGTATGGACAGCTGTCTGACTTTGTATCAGATTACAGGAAGGGAAGCTTTTCTGGAGCTTCGTCCTGTGCTTTTGGAGGCTTTTCTGCGGCTTTTGGCACAAAAGAAAATCCAGCCGGGGCTGGAGGGCGCTGTCATGGGACTGGCCTATGGATGTGACAGCAGCTATGAAGAAAAGGTGTGGGAGGCAGCGGCAGGATACCTTCAGGGAACCGGGGAGCAGCAGATGAAAAGCGCGTTGTTTCTGCGTGGGCTGTTTTATACGGCAAAGGATCTGGTGTTTGTCCGGGAGAGCTTTTTGCAGATGATTGACAGACTTTTGGCAGGGCTTTCCCCGGAGGAATTCCTGGAGCTTCTGCCG
The DNA here is from genome assembly GCA_949948825.1 of uncultured Clostridiaceae bacterium. Taxonomy (GTDB): domain Bacteria; phylum Bacillota; class Clostridia; order Lachnospirales; family Lachnospiraceae; genus Brotaphodocola. Next base: position 5,334 of record CATLIJ010000115.1, on the reverse strand, counting down.
GAATTTCGAAGGGCATTTGGGTATTTTACCCCATTGGAGACAGACCGGATTGCAGGGAAAGCGGCTGCTCTTCACGGGGCGGGGAAGGGGAAGCTTTTAAAGGGGCGTATGGTTTCTCCGGTGGAGTATGCGTATGGGGAGTCGCTGGATTTGTATGGGAGACAGAGGATGGAGGAGAGTGCATCTTCTTGTCCGTTGAAAACGGGCAAGAAGATGCCCCCTCCCGTGAACAGTAACATTTTATGACAGCTCCTTACCGGAAAAGGAACTTTAAACAGAGCAGGATGTGCAGATTGGGATTTTGCGGTGGAGACCAGATTGGAAGGGAGAGTTTTTTATGGCATTGAATCAGACACCAGCCGGAGAGCGGATTCATATTGGATTTTTTGGCAGAAGAAATGCCGGAAAGTCCAGTCTTTTAAATGCAGTTACAGGGCAGGAGCTGGCAGTGGTTTCAGAGGTAAAGGGTACGACTACAGACCCGGTTTTTAAAACCATGGAGCTTTTGCCTTTGGGACCGGTTATGTTGATTGACACTCCTGGGATTGATGATGAGGGGGAGCTTGGCAGCCTGCGGGTGAAAAAAAGCCGTCAGGTATTGAATAAGGTGGATCTTGCTGTCCTGGTGGTGGATGGGACGGTGGGAGAAACCAGTGAGGACCAGGAAATGCTGGATTTGTTTCAGGCAAAACAGGTGTCTTATGTGGTGGTGTATCACAAGGCGGATCTTTTGGATGGAGAGGGGAAAGAAGCGAACGGGAAGCTGGCAGAGGAGATGGACTCCGGCGGGAGAGAGGCGGAGGAGAAGGAATCAAAAGAGAAGATGGACTCCGGCGGGAAAGAGGCGGAGGAGAAGAAACCGCACAGGCAGGAGCAGCGGGTTTTGTATGTCAGTTCCAGAACCGGGGCCGGAGTGGAGGAATTGAAAAACTGTCTTGCAGCTATGGGAAAAAAGGAGGAGGATAAGGATTTACTTGCCGGTCTGGTAAGCCCGGGAGATGTGGTGGTTCTGGTGACTCCCATTGACAAGGCTGCTCCTAAGGGACGTTTGATTTTACCCCAGCAGCAGACGATTCGGGCTTTGCTGGATCATGGATGTACTTGTGTGGCGGCGCGTGAGACAGAGCTTTCTCATACGCTTCAGGGCTTGAGGAAAAGGCCGTCTCTTGTGATTACGGACAGTCAGGTGTTTGGCATGGTGTCAAAGCTTGTGCCAGAGGACATGCTGCTTACTTCTTTTTCGATTCTTTTTGCCCGGTATAAGGGAGATTTGCGGCAGGCAGTGGAGGGAGTTTGCGCTTTGAGAAAGATTCAGGATTCGGATCGGATTTTGATTTCCGAAGGATGTACCCATCACCGGCAATGCAACGATATTGGAACGGTGAAGCTTCCAGCGTGGATTCGAAGCTTTACCGGCAAAGATCCGGAGTTTGTCTATACCTCCGGTACTGGGTTTGAGGAGGATTTAACCAGATTTAAGCTGGTGGTCCACTGCGGGGCCTGTATGTTAAATGATCGGGAGATGAAGTACCGGCTGGCCTGCGCAAGAGACCAGGGGGTGGCGATGACCAATTATGGGATTTTGATTGCTTTTGTTCATGGGATTTTGGAGCGGAGTCTGGAGCCGTTTCCAGATGTGGCAGAGGTCTTATGTTCCTCATTTGGCTTACGGGGATAAAAAGGGGAGGGCTGAAAGTGAGAATATACAAGCGTATATGTTAGTGATGGAAACAAAAGTGAGATCGGAAAATATGCTGATGAAATTATGAAAACAGGTGTAAAAGAGAAAGATGCATATCATGTTGCCTGCGCGATTGTAGCACAATGTAAATATTTCATTACTACAGATGACCGTTTATTAAAATATGATTCGAAGGATATTTATTTGGTTACTCCAGGAGAATTTATCAGGAGAATGGAGACAGATTTATGAATAATGCAGTAGAGATTTTGGATCAAGGTTTTGCATGCCTTGTGGAAAATTTGGGAGTAGTGAATGCGGAGCATTTTATTGTTCTTATTAAAAGAGACAATTTTGATTATACAGTGTGGCAGAGAGAATATTTTGATAAGATGCAGCCAGGAGAGTTTGCGGCAGATGCGGCTGAATATGCAAAGAGCCATCCATATACGGGCAAAGGGCAAATTTTGTAATTATCCGGAAAGAACTATAAAGAACAAGGACATGGAGGTGCAGCGCAAGGATGAGCGGGCAAACAGAAGAAAGGGAAGACAGACTGGAAAGAATAACCCAGGAGGACCCACATTTCCATACCAGCCAAATGAACCGGTGGAGGCTGATTTTAGGTGGATATTCCAGAGGACAGCTTTCTTTTGGAGAGGGAACAGCTTCTATTTCCGGCATGTCCTGTCAGGATTTGGAGGAGGCGCTGGATTTTCTTTATGGAAGGGAGCAGGGGGAGGAGGTAAGACGTAAAGCAGGGACCGGAGAGAGCCAGCTGACGGTGGCTTCCTGGATTACCCGGATTCGGAAATTGTTTCCCCGCTCCACAGTGGAAATTCTGGAGCGGCATGCCCTGGATGTCTATGGGATGACAGAGCTTTTGACAGACCAGGAGGTGCTTGAGAAGCTGGAACCGAACCAGGAGCTGTTAAAGACCATTCTGCAGCTGAAACATCTGATGAAGGGCCAGGTGTTAGACACTGCCAGAAGAATCGTAAAGACAGTTGCAGAGGAGATTGCAAAGAAGCTGGAGCAGGAGCTGCGCCGTTCTCTTTTGGGAAGGCTGGACCGGAATGCAGAGAGCCATGTTCCTTCCATGCGGAATCTGGATATGAAAAAGACCATCCGGAGAAATCTGAAGCATTATGATCCGGACAGCGGGCAGCTAGTGTTGGAAAAGGTCTATTTCAGTCAGCGTACCATGCGGTACAATTCCTGGCGGGTAATACTGGCTGTGGATGAAAGCGGGTCCATGCTGGATTCAGTGATTCACAGCGCGGTGATGGCAGGAATCTTTGCAAAGCTTCCCATGCTGGATACGCGGCTGGTGATTTTTGACACTCAGGTAGTGGATTTAAGCGGCCATCTGGATGACCCGGTGGCAACTCTTATGAGTATTCAGCTGGGAGGCGGCACATATATAGCGGGAGCCCTGGAGTACTGCGAGACCTTGATGGAAAATCCTCACCGGACCATGATGATTCTGGTTTCTGATCTGTGTGAGGGCGGAAGTACATCTGCTCTTCTCTCTGTATGCCGGAACATCATAGAAAGTCGGGCAAAACTGATCTGCCTGACTGCCCTGGATCAGAATGCCAATCCGGCCTATGACCGGAATATGGCACAGAAGCTGGCTGATATGGGGGCTTATGTGGGGGCTATGACGCCGGAGATGCTGGGGGATTTTATTGGAAATGTGATGAATGGGGGATGACTCTGGTACTCCTTAAAGAAACAGTCCTGGCATGGAGAAAGGAGAGAAGGGTAAAATGGGAGCTTATCTAAACAGCAAAAATCCCTTTGGATTATTTTCGGATGAGGCAGAGGCAGTTTATTTTATTGATAAATCAGGTATATTAGATGAGTTGATTCCTATTGTGACGGAAAATGGCTCTATGGGCAAAAGCAACAAATATATCTGCATTACAAGACCGCGCCGGTTTGGAAAAACAATGGCAGCAAGCATGATTGCTGCTTTTTTTGGAAAAGGCACAGACAGCAGGAATCTGTTTCAAAGGCTGAAGATTGGAAGGTCGGAATATTTTGAAGATCATTTGAATCAACATCATGTAATTTATATCAGTTTTAATGAAACTCCTTCTAATTGTAAAACTTATCAGCAGTATATCGGCCGGGTGGAAAAAAGGCTGAGACGGGATTTGCAAAAGGCATTTCCGGCAGTTTGGGCGGAGGCGGAGGAAGCGCTTTGGGATATATTAGGGGATATTTATGAGCAGGAGGGCGTCCGGTTTATTTTTGTATTGGATGAGTGGGATTATATTTTTCACAGAACCTTTGTGAAGGATAGAGATAAGGCTGATTTTGTGGAGTTTTTAAGTAACCTTTTAAAAGGGAAATCTTATGTGGAGCTGGCATATATGACAGGAATCCTTCCCATTGCAAAATATTCCAGTGGCTCAGAATTAAATATGTTTTATGAATATACTATGATTTCAGAGGAAAAGTATTCCGAATATTTTGGTTTCACCCAGGAAGAGGTGGATGAGCTTTACAGGAGGTATCAGGCCAGAGGATTGGAAAAGGAGCATGTTACAAAAGAAGGGCTTCAGCTATGGTATGATGGATATGATACAAAGTCAGGAAAACGGATTTATAATCCCCGGTCAGTAGTGGCTGCTTTGACAAACAATAATATGGGAAATTATTGGACCAGTTCAGGACCATATGATGAGATTTTTTATTATGTCAGGGAAAATGTTGCGGCGGTGCGGGATGAACTGGGACTTTTGACTGCAGGAGAGGCGGTTTTTGCAAAGGCAAGGGAATATGCTGCCACAGCCATGAATCTGAATACAAAGGATGAGATTTTTTCGGCCATGGTGGTTTATGGATTTTTGAATTATGACAATGGGTGTGTGTCAATTCCCAATAAGGAATTGATGGACAAATTTTCAGATATGATTCAGAAGGAGCCATCTTTGGGATATGTACACCGGCTGGCAAAGGAATCCAGACGGATGCTTGAGGCAACCAGAGCAGGAGACACAGATACAATGGCTGAGATCCTGACCTGTGCTCATAATACGGAAAGTCCGCTGCTTAACTATAACAATGAGGCAGAGCTTACGTTGATCGTAAATATGGTATACCTTTCTGCCAGAGATGAATACCGGATTGAGCGTGAGGATAAAGCAGGTGTGGGGTATGTGGATTTTATTTTCTTTCCAATCAAAAGGGATGGGGATTGCCTGGTGGTTGAGCTTAAGGTGGATCATACTCCGGAGGAGGCAATACAACAGATAAAAGACAGAAATTATATATTAAAATTTGAAGGAAAGCTTGGAGAGCGTGTATATTATACAGGAAGGATTTTAGCAGTGGGGATTGCTTATCATAAGGCAGACAAAGAACACAGATGTAAGGTGGAGGTTTTGCGGGAGAAAATGGTTACAGTTCACGGGGCGGGGGATCTGACATAAATTTGGGCGTCAAGCTCGCTTGTATGGAAATCAATCAGCAAACCATTTGTCTCACAGGCAGGAACAAAATGGATGACACAGCAAACAGCAAAGAGGAAATAGAGAATGGGAGAAGTCAGGGAACAGATTCAGCAGGCAGATGATGATTATTTGGCTGGTTTGGGCAATAAGGGGATTGTAAAGCGGGCCTATAAGGATTTGGACCAGGAG
>CATLIJ010000114.1 GCA_949948825.1 uncultured Clostridiaceae bacterium | reverse complement strand
ATTATTCCGCCCAGTATTACCATGGTTGTGTATGCTGGTATTGCCAATGTCAGCACAGGTGCATTGTTCATGTCAGGCCTGATTCCAGGTATTTTGCTGGGTCTTGCCATGATGGCAGTGGTAAAGCTGTATTCAAAAAAGAAAAACTTCCCCAAGTGTGAGAGAGTGGCAGCCAAAGATGCCATGCGTCTGGTCTGGCAGTCCATGCCAGCTTTGCTGACTCCCATTATCCTGATTGGCGGTATTGTGTCCGGCTTCTTTACTCCTACAGAGTCTGCGGCATTTGCCAGCATGTATGCTCTTCTTGTAGGTCTGTTCTTCTACCGGACAATTAAGGTGAAAAATCTGCCCCGTATTTTGATTGAGACCATGAAGATGTCTTCTCTGTCTCTGTTTGCACTGGCTACTGCCAATGCCCTGGGCGAGCTGCTTAGCTACTATCAGCTGAATGTGATTGTGCAGCAGTTCTTCAGCAATATGGCAGGCGGATGGCTGGTGTTCCTGCTGGTAGTGGTGGCTTTCTTCATGTTTGTGGGTACATTCATGGATGCGGTTCCGGCTATGATTCTGTTTGTGCCGATTATTCTGCCGTCCTCTACTGCTTTGGGAATCAGCCCTATTATCCTGGGCCTGATTATAGTTGTTACACTGGCTCTTGGTCTGGTGACTCCGCCTTACGGCCTGTGTCTGCTGATTGCTTCTTCCATCAGCGGAATTACCATTGAGGACGCTTTTAAAGGAACTCTTCCCTATTTCCTGTCTTCGATTGTAGTGTTAATGCTGCTGGTGTTGTTCCCCATGGCGTGGCTGGCTCTTCCGGCTATGCTGTTCCCAGGGCTGTTCTAAGGGATTGCCCTGGAAAATGATGTATTGCGGTGGATAAGCTTTAAAAAACCGGTTTGCCAATGCAGGCAAGCCGGTTTTTTTATGCACATGTGGCGGAGAGGAGTATGGTCGCTTATGGGGCTCCGCCCCGGTGCGGCAAGCAGGGGGATCTTCTTGTCCGTCTGAACTGCATTAGGGAAGAAGGCGCAGCCGTTCACACAGGGAAAGAAGCTTCATTCCAAAGGGCATTTCCGGAAGCTCCTCTTCTGTGACCGCTCCAAATAAGATAATCAGCAGGCCGTAGACCACCATGGCAAGGGGGACGCTGACAGCCACGCCGAGGGCATTCATCTGAGTGACAGAGTAAATAATGTTGTAGGAGCCAAAAGCAGCAGCGCCCATAAAGATGGCTGACAAAAGGGGCAGCAGGAATGTGGTCTTAATTTCCTGGCGGTATCGGATTGCCCTGCCAATGGAAACCCAGTTGAGGATACATACCACCAGGGCAAAGGTTACATTGCCAATGACCAGTCCGTATACCCCCCAATCCAGATGCTCCAGCATAACATAGACCAATCCTGTGTGGAGAATCAGGGAGATGGCTGAGTGGGTGACAGATTGGCCCATTCGGTCTATGCCCTGTAATACAGCATTGGTAACAGTGGACAGGGAAAAGAAAACAACAGCAAAGGAACCAATACGCATCAGGTTTGCGGACAGCTGGGAGCTGTCATGGAAAATAAGCTGCATCACAGGACCTGCCAGAACTCCCATGCCTACGGCGCAGGGAATGGCAATCAGCATATTAAACTTGACGGTCATGTAAATCTTATGCCGTACCTCCTGCCGGTTATGACGCGTCCGGGACTGGACAATGCTGGGAATCATGGAAGCGCCTAAGGAGGAGGCAATGGCAACCGGCACATTGGTAAGAAGCCGGTATTCGCCGCCGTACACACCTAAAAGAGCAGCCCGCTGGGATTCCACCAGCCCTTTTTTATCCATAATCTGGCCAAACATGGAGTTGTCAACCGAACCGCTGAGCTGATAGACAAACTGGCTTAAGATAATGGGGGTGAGGGTAAGGAGCAGGGCAACATACACCCGTCCCCAGGATTCCCTTGGAATCTGCTGTCTGCGGCGGATCATTTTAGGATTGGCTTTTCGGTAAAGCAGCATGAGAAAAGCCAGATAAAGCAGGGCAGCAACTGCGCCGCACAAGGTTCCCAGGGTTCCGCCTGCCGCCCCGTAGGATTTTACATTGGGGCGGGCGGCAAACCAGAGCATAAAAGCGTAGGAAGCGCCAATGCTGACAGCTGCATGGACAATCTGTTCAATGATCTGTGACATTGAGGTGGGAATCATATTCCCCTGTCCCTGGAAATAGCCGCGGATAACACCCATTATGGAAAAGACAAAGATCGTGGGCGCCATGACCTTTAAGGGCAGGGCGCTGCTGGGACTTTTGAATATTACTGTGGTAATATAGTCCGCGCCAAAGAGAAGAATCAGTGTCATCAATCCTCCGGCGGCTGCGCTGAACATCATGCCGCTGGCATAGACCCTCTGTATGTCCTGATACCTTTTACGGACCCGTCTTGCGGCAATCAGTTTGGACATGGCAAGAGGCAGGCTGTAAGAGGAGAGAATCAGCCCGATATTATAGATTTCATATGCAGTGTTATAGTAGCCCATACCTTCTTGACCGAGGATCCGGATCATGGGAACCTTGTAGAGAAGGCCAATGAAGCGGACCAGTATACCGGCAATGGCCAGAATACTGCCCTGGACCAGCAGGTCGCCGGCATTGGATTTTTTTGCTGCGCCGGGGGAGGCGGGGGTTTTTGCCATAGTGGGAAGACTCCTTCTTGCGTGTATTGGCTGTGATTTTTGTTGCGTTGGTTTTTAATAGTATAGCGCAGGTTTGGGAAGTTGGCAAGGCTTAGAAGGCCGGAGAAAGTGTAAAGTGTGCTGTTGTTTCGTTGGTTACGGTGGCATAACAGAAGGAAATGTGGTAGAATAGCAGAAGATTCAGAAATATGAATATGTATTTGGCGAAAGGTGAGAGCAGGTATGGGGAAAAGATTAAAACGATCAATCGTATGGCTGTTGATAATGACTATGCTTCTGGTATCTGGATTGACAGCAGGCTGTGGATCTTCTTCTGGCAATGGAAGGGGAATGGCGGAGATAGTGGAAACGGAACCGCAAAGCCGGGAAGGCGGGGAAGGAGAGAAACCAGACAGCTCGGGACAGTCAACGGAACGGAATGATAAGCTGTCAACAGAACTGAAGGATAAGTTGTCAACAGAACCGGGAAGGATAAAGTCAGAGGAACCTGCCGGGGAGAAGACAGAGGAAAGGGTGCCGGGGGATTGGGAAGGAGAGCAGTCCGGGGAAGCCAGGGAGCGGAGGCTGGAGGACTGGGATGAGAAGACATCCGGGGAAGCCGGAGAGCAGAGGCTGGAGGACTGGGATGAGAAGGCATCCGGGGAAACCGGGGAGAAGCGGCTGGAGGACTGGGATGAGAAGGCATCCGGGGAAGCCGGAGAGCAGAAACAGGGGGATTCGGAAGGAAAGCAGCCCGGGCAAACCAGGGGACAGAAGCCGGAAGAAGCTGTGGAGGAGGCTGCTGTCAAAGAGGATGGAACCTACAATACTAAGGAAGAGGTTGCATTGTATCTGCATATTTATGGACATCTGCCAGATAATTATATTACGAAAAAGGAAGCACAGGATATGGGATGGGACAGTAAAAAGGGAAATTTGGATCAGGTGGCGCCGGGAATGAGTATTGGCGGAAATCGTTTTGGAAATTATGAGGGGCTGCTGCCAGAGAAGAAGGGCCGAAAATATTACGAATGTGATTTGGAATATGAAGGGGGCTACCGGGGAGCAAAAAGGCTTATTTATTCCAATGACGGATTGATCTTTTATACAGAGGATCATTACCAGACATTTGAGCAATTGTATTGATGTAACCGTTCAGAGGGCAGGCAGAAGGATGCCCTGTCTGAACCAATCTCATGTCATTGACGTCTGAATGGTTATAAATTGACAGAGGCAGAAATCGAGTGTTGGCAGGTGAAGCTTGCGAGAGGAGACAGATATGGAAAAGATTCTATTGGATTTTTGTGTTACAAAAACTCCGGAGCAGGTACAGGAATATCTTGGGCTGATGTTTGATTTTCCTGATTATTATGGAAAAAATCTGGATGCATTCTATGATCAGCTGACGGATATTTGTCAGGATGTTTGCATAGGGGTATTCGGCACAGGGGAGGAACCGGGGAGAGACAGCCATATGGTAAATTATCTTGAACGGATTTGCCGTGTTTTGCAGGATGCAGAAGAAGAAAATTCCCATCTGTGTGTGATTTTTCAAGAGTATGAGAAAAATTTTGAGGGGAGTGAGAGGGATTGATATGAGATTAAAACCAATGAAGGATATAAAAATTCGCACAAAGCTGGTTTTGCTGGGGACTGTTTGTTTGCTTGGACTGGCTATTTTGGGAAAGGAGTCCATTTCCACAGCATCCCGGATCAAGCAGGCTGGAGATGAAGTGTCAGCAGTCTGGATGAATGCTGTGATTGTGGCGGAGGAGTTGAATACAGTAACCTCCGATTATCGGATTAAAGAGAGCCGTCATGCCATAACAACGGACCCGGAACTGATGAAAAGCCTGGAAGAGGAAATGGAGCGGCTGCGGGACGAGATTGAAGGAAAATTTGAAGAATACCGGCGTCTTCCTACCTGGGAGGCAGATCAGCAGATTATTACAGAAGCGGAAATTGCCTGGAAGGGGTATCTGGAATACAGTGAGATGTTGATTGAAACCAGCAAGGGCAATGACAGGGAAAAGGCCACAGCTATGATGATGGGACACTCACAGGAGTTGTTTGACCGGGCAAGCGGACTGTTTTTAGAGGCAGTGGCAGTGGATAAGCGGGCAGTGGAGGTGCAGAGAAATCAGGCAGAGCTTATTTTTCAGAGAATGTCATGGATAAAATTGCTGGTCATTGGAATGGTCAGCATATTTATGATTGGGCTGATTTGGTATTTGATTCGCGCTATTGAGAGGCCCGCAGCTGCTCTGGTAGACGCAGCCAGACGAGTTACCAATGGAAACCTGGATGTGCGTCTGGTCTGTCGGTCAAGGGATGAACTGGGGATTCTGGAAGATGCTATGAACCAGATGATTCAGCGGCTGGAGGATATTGTAAAGGATGAAATACAGTTGTTTCGGGAGACAGGGAGCGAGAATTTTCAGGCCAGGTCTTCTTGCGAACAGGCATACAGAGGAGATTTTGCACCGATCCTTTATGGATTTACCAGTTTGCAGAGCCGTTTGAGGGAAATCAAGAGAAGGCAGGGGGAGAGTGAAGCTGCATTGGAGGCAGAACTGGAGGAGCAGAAGGAGCGGGCTGCGGACTTAAGGGTAGAGCGGGAACACTTGGCGGAGCAGACCTATCGTCTGGCGGATCAGCTTGGGCGGGAAAAGGGAAAGGTGGAGCATCTGACTGTGGAACTGGAAAAGAAGAGGGAGCAGGCAGCTGGACGTGGGAAGAATACAGAAGGGAAAAAGACCACTGCAGGTTTGCATGGGCAATTAAAAAAGGAAAGTAGCTTGTTTTGGAAGGGAAAAGGGGGGAGCGAGAAGCTTTGGAGAGAAAAAGGAGGAAACGGGAAGAAAGCAAAGGCAGAGGGGCAAAATTCTGAACAGGAGAAAGTGGCAGGGGAGGGAGAAAATAAGGACCACAGGCAAGAGAAGAAAGAGGAATCATACCATGAAGAATAATCAAAAGGCCACATGGATGCTGCAGACAAAGAAGGCAGACTTTGCTGCATGGGCAGAGCATTTTCAGATCAGTCCTGTAACGGCAAGAATAATCCGGAACCGTGATATCACAGAGGAAAAGGAAGTGGAAAAATACCTTTATGGTACAGTGAAGGATTTATATAATCCCCATCTTTTAAAAGACATGGATAAAAGCATTGGGATTTTACAGGAAAAGATTCGTAACAGAGCATTGATACGGATTGTGGGGGATTATGATATTGATGGAATCTGTTCTACCTATCTTTTGTATCAGGGTCTGCGGCGCTGTGGGGCAATGGTTGATTTTCAGATACCAGAGCGGATACGGGATGGATATGGCATTAACGAATCGATTATCCAAAAAGCCTATGAAGATGGAATTGACACAATCATTACTTGTGACAACGGAATTGCGGCAATGGAGCAGATCCGCATGGCAAAAGAACTGGGGCTGACAGTATTGATTACAGATCACCATGAGGTGCCTCTGGATGAAAACGGGGAGGAACTTCCTCCTCCGGCAGATGCAGTGGTGAATCCGAAACAGAAAGCATGTCCTTATCCCTTTCAGGGGATTTGCGGCGGCATGGTGGCATATAAGCTGGTGCAGGCTCTGTATGAGGCATTTTACATACCCATGGAGGAATGGGAGGAAATGATGGAGTTTGCAGCGATTGCCACAGTGGGGGATGTGATGCGGCTGCAAAATGAGAATCGCATTGTTGTCCGGCAGGGGCTGAAACAGATGCCAAAGACAAAAAGCCTGGGGCTGCGAAAACTGGTGGAAACCTGTGGACTGAACATAGAAACACTGACTGCATATCATATTGGCTTTGTGATTGGGCCTTGCCTGAATGCCAGCGGGCGGCTGCAGACTGCAAAGCTGGCATTAGAATTATTGTTATGTTCCGATGAACAGGAGGCGCTTCACATGGCAGAGGAATTGTCTCTTTTAAATGAGGAGCGAAAAACGATGACTCAAAAGGGTGTGGAGGAGGCCTTAAGCCAGGTGGAGAGCTTGTATATAAATGACCAGGTTCTGGCTATTTTTCTTCCGGACTGCCATGAGTCTGTGGCAGGAATTATTGCAGGCCGGGTGCGGGAAGCATGGAATCGGCCAACTTTTATTCTGACCAGAGGAGAAGGCTGTGTAAAAGGCTCTGGCCGTTCCATTGAAGCATACCACATGTACCGGGAAATGTGCGGAGTGCAGGATTTGTTTTTAAAGTTTGGCGGTCATCCTATGGCAGCAGGGTTTTCAATGGAGGAATGCCATGTGGATGAATTCCGGCAGCGCCTGAATGTACAGGCAACACTGAAGCCGGAGGATTTTGTCCCTAAAATCTGGATTGATGTGGCCATGCCGTTGGAGTATGTGTCTGAAAATCTGATTCAGGAGCTAAAGCTTTTGGAGCCTTTTGGCCAAGGCAATGAGAAACCGCAGTTTGCTCAGAAAAATCTGAAGATACGCAGCGCAAGGGTGTTGGGAAAAAACCGGAATGCGGTAAAATTATCCCTTGTAACTGAAAGTGGTTTGCCTATGGAGGGAATGCTGTTTACAGAAGGGGATTCATTTATGGAGGAACTGGGCAGGAAGACTGCCATAGATGTGGTGTATTATCCGGATGTGAATGAGTATAATGGGCGGAGGACGCTGCAGATTGTGATACGGGAATATAAAATACGGGATTGAAGGGTGAGATTTTAAAGCAGTATGTTGTATGGAAGCATACTGCTTTTTTCTACCAGTCTCTCTAATCATTATCCGGCATCAGCTTAATCCGGACCATAATCTGGCGGGCAAAGCTTCCTTTGGGCAAATCCATATCATCTCCATGGGTTTGTGCCGGAAAATCCCCCTCTTCCTCCAACTCTACAGAAAGCCAGTTATAAGCAGCATCTCTTGCTGCTTCCAGGGCATCTTCCAAATCCGGTCCATCC
>CATLIJ010000113.1 GCA_949948825.1 uncultured Clostridiaceae bacterium | reverse complement strand
ACCGATTGTCATTGGTCAGGCTGCGGAATTTGACTATGCAGGCACTCAGGCATGCCGTTCTTTAAAGGAGGAGGGCATTCAGGTGGTGCTTTTAAACTCCAATCCGGCCACAATTATGACAGACAAGGATATTGCAGACCATGTATACATTGAACCTCTGACTGCAAGAGTGGTGGAGCAGCTGATTCAGAAGGAAAGGCCGGACAGCATTCTGCCTACTTTGGGAGGGCAGGCCGGACTGAATCTGGCCATGGAGCTGGAGGAGTCTGGATTTTTGGAGAAAAACGGAGTTCGTCTCATCGGAACCACAGCTCTGACCATCAAAAAGGCAGAGGACCGGGAGATGTTTAAGGAGACCATGGAAAAGATCGGCGAGCCGGTAGCTCTCTCAGATATTGTGGAGAATGTGGAGATGGGGCTTGCCGTTGCGGCCCGGATTGGTTATCCGGTGGTGCTGCGTCCGGCCTATACCTTGGGCGGCAGCGGCGGCGGAATCGCACAGAATCCGGAGCAGTGTCGGGAGATTCTGGAAAACGGCCTGCGCCTCTCCAGAGTGGGGCAGGTGCTGGTGGAGCGCTGCATTGCCGGATGGAAGGAAATCGAGTATGAGGTGATGCGGGACGGGGCAGGAAATGTGATTACAGTCTGCAACATGGAAAATATTGACCCAGTAGGGGTTCACACTGGGGACAGCATTGTGGTGGCTCCGTCCCAAACCCTTGGAGATAAGGAATATCAAATGCTGAGAACCTCTGCTCTGAATATTATCACAGAGCTGGGAATTACGGGCGGCTGTAATGTGCAGTATGCCTTAAACCCGGACAGCTTTGAATATTGTGTCATAGAGGTAAATCCGCGGGTCAGCCGTTCCTCAGCCCTTGCCTCCAAGGCTACCGGGTACCCCATTGCCAAGGTGGCGGCAAAAATTGCTTTGGGTTATACTTTGGATGAGATTAAAAATGCAGTGACAAAGAAAACCTGCGCCTGCTTTGAGCCTATGCTGGATTATTGTGTGGTTAAAATGCCCCGGCTTCCTTTTGACAAATTTATTCATGCCAAAAGAACCTTGGGAACTCAGATGAAGGCTACCGGCGAGGTTATGAGCATTTGCACCAATTTTGAGGGGGCACTTATGAAGGCCATCCGGTCTCTGGAACAGCATGTGGATTGTCTTCTTTCCTATAGTTATAAGGATTTGGATAAGGAGGCATTGAAAAAGCAGCTGGGAAAGGTAGATGACCGGAGAATATGGGTGATTGCAGAAGCTCTGCGCCGGAAGATTTCCCATAAAACCATTCATGAGATTACCCGGATAGACCCTTGGTTTATTGAAAAGCTGGCAGTGCTGGTGCGTATGGAGAAGGCTTTGAGGAAAAAGCCTCTTACCGTAGAATTGCTTCGGGAGGCCAAGAGGCTGGAATTTCCGGACAAAGTAATTGGACGGCTGGCAGGGATTCCGGAGGCACAGGTAAAGGAAATGCGCCAGAAAGCCGGCATCCGGGCTGCCTATAAAATGGTAGATACCTGTGCAGCAGAATTTGCGGCAGAGACTCCTTACTACTATTCCTGCTTTGACGGAGCCAATGAGGCAGAGGCCAGTCATGACCGGAAAAAGGTGCTGGTTCTTGGCTCTGGTCCTATTCGGATTGGCCAGGGCATTGAGTTTGATTTTTGTTCGGTTCACAGCACCTGGGCATTTTCCAGGGAAGGATATGAGACCATTATTGTCAACAACAATCCTGAGACGGTCAGCACAGATTTTGATATTGCGGATAAGCTGTATTTTGAGCCTTTGACAGCAGAGGATGTGGAGTCAATTGTGGATATTGAAAAGCCGGACGGGGCAGTGGTCCAGTTTGGGGGACAGACAGCCATCAGCCTGACAGAGGCTTTGATGAAAATGGGCGTTCCAATTCTTGGAACAGCGGCAGAGGATGTGGATGCAGCAGAGGACCGGGAGAGGTTTGATCAGATTCTGGAACAGTGCCAGATTCCACGCCCTGCAGGGGAGACGGTATTTACAGCAGACGAGGCAAAAAAGGCGGCGGCAAAGCTGGGGTATCCGGTGCTAGTGCGTCCCTCCTATGTGCTGGGCGGCCAGGGGATGCAGATTTGCATTCATGATTCAGATGTGGATGAATTTATAGGAATCATCAATCAGATTGCTCAGGACCATCCGATTTTGGTGGATAAATATATTGTGGGCAAGGAGATTGAGGTGGATGCAGTCTGTGACGGGGAGGAGATTCTGATTCCTGGCATTATGGAGCATATTGAGCGGACAGGGGTTCATTCTGGTGACAGCATATCAGTATACCCGGCTCCCAGCATTACCCCGGCAGTTGAGGAAAAGCTGGTGGATTATACCAGAAAGCTTGCCAGAGCTCTTCATGTAAAAGGAATGATTAACATTCAGTTTATTGTCACAGGAGAAGAGGTATTTATAATAGAAGTAAATCCCCGTTCCTCCCGAACCGTGCCTTACATCAGCAAGGTGACAGGGATTCCCATTGTGCCTTTGGCTACAAAGGTGATCTGCGGCCACACGCTGCGGGAATTGGGATACACGCCGGGACTTCAGAAAAAGTCTGAGTATATTGCCATTAAGATGCCGGTATTTTCCTTTGAGAAGATTCGCGGGGCGGATATCAGTCTTGGACCGGAGATGAAGTCCACAGGAGAGTGCCTTGGAATCGGAAGGACTTTTAACGAAGCGTTGTTTAAGGCGTTTTTGGGTGCTGGAATTCAGCTGCCAAAGCATAAAAATATGATTATTACGGTTCGGGAGTCAGAACATGAGGAGGCAGTGGACATTGCCCGCAGGTTCTATGAGGCAGGCTATCGGATCTTTGCCACCAGAGGCACAGCCAAGGCCCTGAATGCTCATGGAGTAAAGGCATTTCCAGTGCGGAAACTGGAGCAGGAGTCTCCCAATATCCTGGATCTGATTTTGGGGCATGAAATTGACCTGGTTATTGATATCCCCCAGCAGGGAGCCTTAAGAAGCCATGACGGGTTTGTGATCCGGAGAAATGCCATTGAGACAGGGGTTCATGTGCTGACCAGTCTGGACACGGCAAAGGCTTTGGCAACCAGTCTGGAGAACCGGACCAAAGAGATGACATTGGTGGATATTGCCCGGATATAGGAGCATGGTGTATGTTGGAAGTAAAAGGTTTGTTTAAATCATATAAGTCTCATCAGGTGCTTGAGGATATTTCTTTTACAGCGCATCCAGGAGAATGTGTTGGAATTGTGGGAAGCAATGGCTGCGGGAAAACCACCCTTTTGTCCATTCTTGCCGGAGCAGTAAAGGCGGATAAGGGCAGCATCAAGTATCATGGAAGAGAGGCCTGCGGCCATGAAAAGGTGTTTTATGAAGAGGCTGCTTATGTGCCGCAGGAAAATCCCCTGATTGAGGAGTTGACCGTGAGGGATAATCTGTTCTTATGGCATCAGGGAAGCCGAAAGCGCATAGAACAGGATCTGGAATGGGGGGCAGCGGCTATGCTGGGAATCCGGGATGTGCTGAAAAAGCCGGTGGAAACCTTGTCCGGGGGAATGAAGAAACGGGTAAGCATTGCATGCGCTCTTTCCAATCGCGCTTCTGTGCTGATTCTGGATGAGCCGGGAGCTGCGCTGGATCTGGAGTGCAAGGCTGTGATCCGGAATTATCTGAAGGAGTATCAGAAGCAGGGAGGGACGGTTCTTCTCACTTCCCATGAATTGCCGGAGCTGTCCCTTTGTACAGAAATGTATTTGCTGAAGGATGGGAAGATCCGGAGGATTGAGACTGGGATGGGGGAGAAGGAGCTGATTGAGGAGTTCCGGAGATAGAAATGGTAATGCGTCAGGCAAAGGTATCTATATTGGATTATACCAGGAAAAAAGAATGGTAATGCAGTGATAATTGTAGTATAATGGAAGGGTTCTGGTTAGTGTGTTGTGAATCCTAGTATATCGCTGCACGGATTTGTGAGTGCTGTTTACTCGGGAATTTGTGCAACAATGTATGAATGGTTCACTTTAATGGGAGGAAAAGAATGAAGTGCAATTATTGTGGAAGTGATATGCAGGAGATGGATTCTGTATGTCCGTTTTGTGGAACCCCTGCTGGCGCGGCTTCTCCAGTGGAGAGAAGGGAAAGCGGCGTCAGCGAGGGAGGCGGAATGCCGTCGGGAGAAAGTGTCTCAGGTGAAGGGGCTGGAGGATCAGCGGAGAGAAGTGTCTCTGATGAGGAATCTGGAATGCCGATGAATGGAAGTGGTTCTGGTGAGGAAACCAGGATGCCGATAGGAGAAAGTGGTTCTGGTGAAGGAACCAGGATGTCGTCAGGAGAAGGCGGCGTCAGCGAAGGAGCTGGGGTTATGGCCACAAAAGACAATTCTGGCGAAGGAGCTGGAGTGCTGGCAGCAGAAGGCGGTTGGAAAGAGGGAACCGGAGCTGGAGGGACGGATGGAGGAGCTGGTTTCACGGCGGATTCTGGCATGGGTATGACTCCGAAAAAGAAGTCTGGCGGCAAGGTGGCGGTGATTGCTGCCTGTGCGGCGGCAGTGATTGGCCTTGGTGTGTTCGGTGCAGCCAGGTTGATGGAAAAGGACCCAAAAGAGGTTGTGATTGCTGCATTTGAGAATGTTTATACAGAGGATCAGGTAAAGCCCATGGAGGAGCTGTTTGGAGTGTCCAAGTTCCAGGAGAATACGGCCAACAGTTCGGAAGCAAGTTTTCAGATTGTTCTGGATCGTTCGTCGGATGAGGAAATCAATCAGGCAGCAGGGGCCGGCATCCGGACCGGGGGGAAATATGACCGGGAGCAAAAGAAGATTTCCGGCAATCTTGGTATTTTGTTCAATAATATGGATCTGGTGAATTTAAATATTTATTATGGAGATGAGACGGTCATGGCGTCCATTCCGGAGCTTTCCGGAAAAGTGTTTACCCTGGATTTAAGGGAAGGTCTGGCGGAGCGGCTTGAAAATTCTCCCATTCTGGGTCCGGCTGTGGCAAGCTCGGATATGGATGTAAAAGGGCTGGAGCAGTTTTTCCGTGAATATGCAGACTGGATTGAGAAAAAGGCAGGGGATGCAAGAGCCGGAGATCCCTATGGGCTCAGGGAGGTGTGGAACCGTTATCAGGATGGCTGTGAGGCACAGGAGAATTTTAAAGCAGCTCTGACCGTGGAAAAAGCAGAGAAAGCAACTTTCCAGATAGATGGGAAGGAGGAGAACTGCAAGGGCTATCAGGTTCATGTGAGCAAGGAGGATATGATTTCCTTTTTGCGGACCTCCTCGGATTTCTTTTTGCAGGACCCGGAGCTTAAGGAGAATTTCTTAGAGAATTTAAAGATCAGCATGCGCCTTCTGGAGCTGACCGGAGAGATGGAGTTTTCTGCTATGGAAGGGAAAACAGCAGAGGATGTGCTGGATGAGAATTATGAGGAAGCCAAAGCATTTGTGGACGATGCCATTGAACAGCTGGACAAATCCTTAAATGATGTGGAGATGTTAGTCCATGTTGACAAGAAGGGCCGTCTGGCTTCGGTTCAGGGAACCACCTCTATAACGAATGAAGAGGAGGAGCTGGCCATTGCCTTTGACCTTAAGCTGCAGGGTGGAAGCTATTTGACTCAGAATGCCACTGCAAAGGTGGAAGCCACAGACGGAACTCAGACAGCTGTTTTTGAACTCATTAAGTCTGGAACCTATGATGGAAAAGAGCTGACCGGGGATCTTTCTTTTGACTGCTCTGTGAATGAAGAGAATCTGTATTTCCTCATAAGCGGAACCTATCAGGCAGAAGGCGGGGATTTCACGCTTCAGGGAGAGGTTGGAGCTGACGGACAGAAGATGATTGGAGTGTCAACCGCAGGAATTGTCAGCGAGCTGGAAAAAGGAACGACTCTGCATATGGATTTGGATGAAATTCGTCTGGATGTTCCGGCAGATACCATGGATTCTGGCTTTTTGATGGGGGAAGAGGAGGACTTTTTCCTTGTATTTTCCGGGGAATATGATCTGCGTCCTTTGTCCGGGGCCATTGAGGAGCTGTCCGGAGAGAAGCTTGATGTGATTGAGGCCACAGAGGAAGACTGGCAGCGGGTGATGATGGAAGCTTATATGGGCGCCATGGATATTATGAATCAGTTGGGGCCAGTATTAAATGGAAATTAATGGTTACAGTTCACGGGGCGGGGAATCTGGCATGAATTTGGGTGTCAAGCTCGCTTGAAAGCCCAAATTCATGCCAGATTCCACATCAGGCGAACGCCTGATGCTTCTTGTCCGTCGAAGACGGGCAAGAAGATGCCCCTCGTGAACAGTAACAATGGTTCGTGTATAGAAAGGAAGCATTGCAAAGGAAAGGAAGATATGTCAACAAGACTGGTTTTTTGGAAACTGGAATTGAAGCGGGCATGTAAAAGACTTCCACAGATGTTTGCAGGGGCAATCGTACTGCTTTTCCTGGCAGGGGCGGTTGCCCTTTTGGCAGGACGCGCTTTGTATGGAGACAAAGCGGCCGGCCGGATTCAGGTGGGAGTGGCGCTGCCAGAGGAGGATGCATTGGCAAAGCAGATGATTTCCATGATTCGTTCTCTTGACAGTGTGAAAAGCATGTGCGATTTTCGCTATATGGAGCGGGAGGAGAGCCTGAGAGCATTACAGCAGGGAGAGTTAAATGCAGTGATGGACATTCCGGAAGGGCTGATTCAGGGAATTATGAATGGAACAAATCCATCTGTGCGGATTCTGCTTCCGGAGAATGCCTGGTTGGAGAGCCGTATTTTTCAAGAACTGACCCAGGCAGGGGCCGGGATTCTTGGTGCTTCCCAGGCTGGAATTTATGCGGGGAATGAGCTGTACCGGGAACATGGCTGGGAGGAAGAGCTGCCTCGTCTGGAACAGGAACTGAACCAGATTTTTCTTTCTTACAGTCTGCCGCGGGAGGACTATTTCCGACATATGAGGGTCAGCGCTACTGGGGAGGTGGACACATTTGTCTTTTTTGGCATCAGTGCATATGTGCTGTTTTTGCTTCTCTCCGGAATCCCGGTTTCCGGGTATCTTCTGCCTTATTCAAAGAGTATGAAAAGGAAGCTTTCTTTGGCCGGAGTCGGCGGTCCGTCCAGAGCAGCTGGACGGATTGTCGGGCTGGGAAGCTTGTTTTTTGTTGGTTCTCTGGGAGTGGGGGCAGTTGTGTGGGGAATGGTCCGGATCTTTGGCTCTGACATGCATGTATGGAGTGAAACCTGGCAGTCAGGTAAATTTGGCATTTTGGCAGGACTTGCAGGG
This sequence comes from uncultured Clostridiaceae bacterium, assembly GCA_949948825.1. Taxonomy (GTDB): domain Bacteria; phylum Bacillota; class Clostridia; order Lachnospirales; family Lachnospiraceae; genus Brotaphodocola. The sequence goes on along the minus strand of CATLIJ010000113.1, from coordinate 359 downwards.
GCAGGAGGGCTGGCTCTTGTGTGTCTGGCAGGAGCAGCCTGGGTGGTTTTGGTTTATCAGGCAGCAGGGAGTCTTCTTGGAGGAATTTTTTTGTTGTTTCTCACTGTGACAGTCCAGCATTTTTTGGCAGGAGGATTTCTGCCGGAAGTATTTTTACCGGATATGCTTCGAAAACTAACGGCTGTAATGCCTTCCGCTATTTTGATGGACGGGATGAAGATGGCAGTGACAGGAGGTTTTTCCGCGGCAGTGGCAGGAAAGCTGGCAGTGCTGCTTTTGGCGGGATTTTGTCTGACTGCGGTTTTGGAGGAGTGGAAAAAATGAACCATTGCACAGAATCAGAGGAGATGGGAAAGGCA
>CATLIJ010000112.1 GCA_949948825.1 uncultured Clostridiaceae bacterium | reverse complement strand
CGGTGTTCCAATATGGAAGATTCCTCTGTATCCATATCTTCCAACTCCTCCGCCCGGATGACGCATCTTCCCTGAAACAGCACCGCGTTAAAAAGATCTGCAAACTGGTCTTTATTGTTCCAATAATTCTTCAGTACCGTATCTGGTTTGAAATCCTGTATCTTCTTTACCATTTGGGAATCTCCTTCCTCTCCTGACTTTAGTATAATCTTCTGTTCCGCTTTTTACAGCTATTGCTCCATATTTCATTCAATTATAGATTCCGATACACGAAATGTTATCAAACAGTTTTCTGTCGATGACGAAATGACCCATAAGGAGCTTGAAGATTTTGCCCCAAAACATGGGAGGATTGCTTTTTATGACTCAAAAAAGGCATGAGCTACGCCCAGATATCGATACTTTTCCTCCCCTCCGAATCTCCCAGCAACTCTTTTGTAAATGCTTGATGATCTTTGTTTAAAATCGTTCTCAGCTGAGCGGAAACTGGCTCCCGCATCAGTTCATTAAATTTGATGGAACAAAATTCCAGCTCCTCTGTCTCTTCTGATTCACTGGCTACGCTCTCCCCTGATTCTGCTCCTGAATACCAGCTGGCCCTTTCTGGCATGTACATAGGAGGTGTGTAAAAATGGATTCCCATAATGTCTTCTCCTTCCTATTTCTTTATTGCGTGTTTGTTTCATTATACTATGTATGTGATGTAAATACAATTATATTATGATGATAAATGTTAAATTGCCGCACGCTCCTCCGGGCCACTCCGCTGTGCTCCCATCTCCCTTCCGCTTCGCTTCAGGTCGATGGTCGGCTTTCGCCGTATGGCAGGAAGGGCAAAGATACATCAGGTTACGCAAGCGTCCCCTGATGTGCCTTTGCCTATCCTGCCGCTCTCTCCTCCGGGCGGCTCCGCTGTGCTCCCATCTCCCTTCCGCTTCGCTTCAGGTCGATGGACGGCTTTCGCCGTATGCCAGGATAGGCAAAAGCACCTCAGGTTACGCAAGCGTCCCCTGAGGTGCTTTCACCTATCCTGCCGCACAGCTCAATGCTATGCCAAGTTTGTATACCCCATCAACCACCGGTCTGCGGATTTGGCGGCTTCTCGACCTTCGCGGATGGCCCAGACTACCAGGGATTGGCCCCGGTGCATGTCTCCGGCGGTGAAGATGTTTTCCTGGTTGGTCTCGTATGCTCCGTTTTCTGTGGCTACATTTGTCCTCTCGTTTAGTTCTACCCCAAAGGCTTCTGCCACATATCGCTGGGCGCCTGTGAAGCCGGCGGCTATGAGGACCAGGTCTGCGGGGATTTCTTTTTCGCTGCCTTCTACTGGCGCCATGATTTTTCTTCCGGTTTCCGGGTCAGTTTGGCTTGTGAGATTTACCAGGATGGCACGGCAGACCTTTCCGGTTTCGTCTTTTATAAATTCTTTTACCGTGGTTTGGTACAGCCGAGGGTCATGGCCGAACAGAGCTATGGCCTCCTCCTGGCCATAGTCCGTCTTGCAGACCCGGGGCCACTCAGGCCAGGTGTTGTCTTCTGTCCGTGTATCTGGAAGCTTAGGCATCATCTCCAGCTGTGTCACAGATGCACACCCATGGCGGATGGCGGTTCCCACACAGTCGTTTCCTGTATCGCCGCCCCCGATTACCAATACATGCTTATCCTTTGCCGAAATATACTGATTGTCCTCCAGTCCGGAATTTAACAGACTTTTTGTGGTGGATTTCAGAAAATCCACGGCAAAAAAGATTCCCTCTCCGTCCCGGCCGGGTACGGCAATATCCCTGGGTTCTGAAGCGCCGCAGGCCAGGATTACACAGTCATAATCCCGTTTCAGTTTTCCTGCCTTATAATTCCGTCCAACATCTGCTCCGGTGACAAAGGAGATTCCCTCCTCTTTCATCACCTGAATTTTCCGGTCAATGACAGACTTTTCCAGCTTCATATTGGGAATCCCATACATGAGAAGGCCCCCGATCCGGTCTTCCCGCTCAAATACAGTCACATTATGGCCCCGTTTGTTCAGCTGGTCTGCTGCCGCCAGTCCGGCTGGTCCGGAGCCTACCACAGCAATCCGCTTGTCCGTGCGGATTTTCGGCGGATGGGCTCCTGCCTTGCCGCACACGTAAGCTTTCTCAATAATTGCCCGCTCATTCTCCCTGATTGTCACCGGGTCTCCATGCAACCCGCAGGTACAGGCAGCCTCGCAGGGGGCCGGACATACCCGGCTGGTAAACTCCGGAAAGCTGTTGGTCTTTTTCAGCCGGTGATACGCCTGAATCCAGTTTCCAGTATATACCAGATCATTCCACTCCGGAACCAGATTGTTTAAAGGGCAGCCGGACACCATGCCTCCCATCATCACGCCGGATTGGCAAAACGGCACGCCGCATTCCATGCACCGGGCACCCTGCCGCCTTTGCTCCTCCTCTCCAAGAGAAGTGTGAAACTCATGAAAATGCCGGATTCGCGTGAGAGGCGCCGCTGCATTGCCTGTCTCCCTGTCATACTCTAAAAATCCTGTTGGCTTTCCCATCCCTTTCTCCTCCTCACTTTTTCATGTTGGCATAAAATGCCTCAATCTGCGCCTGTTCGCTGCTTAAACCCTTTTCCTCCATCTGTACAATGGTATTCATCATTCTCCGGTAATCATGGGGGAGAATCTTTTTAAATTTCGGCAGATATTCTGCAAAATTATCCAGAATCCGCTTGCCCTTTTCCGAGTTGGTATAGGACACATGCTCCTGAATCATTTCCTTTAATTCCTGCACATCATACTTACCGGTCACTTCCTCTAAGGACACCAGCTCCTTGTTCAGCCTCCGGTATAAATCCCTCTTTTCATCCAGCACATAGGCAATGCCTCCGCTCATACCAGCGGCAAAATTCTTTCCCGTAGGGCCAAGCACCACCACCCGGCCTCCGGTCATATACTCGCAGCCATGATCTCCCACGCCTTCCACCACTGCTGTAGCGCCGGAATTGCGGACGCAGAACCGCTCCCCTGCCACGCCGCAGATAAATGCCTTGCCGCTGGTCGCCCCATAGAGGGCCACATTTCCAATAATAATATTGTCCTCTGCTGAAAACGGCACGCCCTTGGGCGGGTACACAATAAGCTTTCCCCCAGACAGTCCCTTTCCAAAATAATCATTGCTGTCCCCAATCAGCTCCAAGGTCAGACCCCTGGGAATAAATGCCCCAAAGCTCTGTCCGCCGCTGCCATTACAGCTGACTGTAAACGTGTCCTCTGGCAATCCGTCCGGATACCGTCTGGTGATTTCAGAGCCGAAAATGGTTCCCAGCGTCCGATCCACATTGGTCACATCAATCTGTACACTTTTCTTCTGTCCATTAGCCAGAGCGGTCTTCATTTTCTTTAACAGCACCTGCTCGTCAATGGTTTTCTCCAGCTCAAAATCATATGCCTGTTTTTCCCCATACCCAAGGAGCTTCCTTCCCTCATAAGGGTTCCCAAGAATGGCGGACAAATCTACCTTTCTTGCCCTCTCATAAGGAATATCCTCCTTTTTTTTCAAAAGCTCAGTCCGGCCCACCAGCTCATCCACAGTCCGCACTCCCAGCTTTGCCATATATTCCCGCATTTCCTGGGCCACAAAATTCATAAAATTCACCACATACTCCGGCTTTCCCTGAAAACGCTTCCGAAGCTTGGGATTTTGGGTGGCAATTCCCACTGGGCAGGTATCCAGATTGCACACCCGCATCATCACACAGCCCATGGCAACCAGAGGCGCTGTGGCAAAACCAAATTCCTCTGCCCCCAGCATACAGGCAATAACCACATCCCGGCCGGTCATCAGCTTTCCGTCGGTCTCCAAAATCACCTTGTCCCGCAGTCCGTTCATAATCAAGGTCTGATGAGCCTCCGCTACGCCCAGCTCCCAGGGAAGCCCTGCATTGTAAATGGAATTTCTAGGCGCTGCCCCGGTGCCTCCGTCAAAGGAGGACACCAGAATCACCTGGGCTCCTGCCTTGGCCACGCCTGCAGCCACCGTTCCCACCCCTGCCTCACTCACCAGCTTTACAGAAATACGCGCTTTGGTATTGGAATTTTTCAAATCATAAATCAGCTGAGCCAAATCCTCAATGGAGTAAATATCATGGTGAGGAGGCGGGGAAATCAGGCCTACTCCAGTGGTGGAATGACGGGTCTTTGCCACCCAGGGATAGACCTTTCCTCCTGGCAGCTGTCCTCCCTCCCCAGGCTTTGCCCCCTGGGCCATTTTAATCTGAATCTCCTGGGCGCTGACCAAATACCGGGACGTGACTCCAAACCTTCCCGATGCCACCTGCTTAATGGCAGAACAGCGGTTCTGGTTCTTCGGCCCCGGAGTCAGCCGCTCCAGGCTCTCTCCGCCTTCTCCTGTATTGGACTTGCCTCCCAGCCGGTTCATGGCAACTGCCAAAGTCTCATGAGCCTCCTGGGAAATGGAGCCGTAGGACATCGCCCCGGTCTTAAACCGTTTTACAATAGACTCCACGCTCTCCACCTCATCAATGGAAATACCCCCATTTTCGTCATACTGAAAATCCATCAGGCTCCTTAAATGAATGGTCTGCCCCTCTTCATTCAAAGCATGGCTGTACTCCTTAAAAACCTCATAATTTCCCGTGCGGGTTGCCTTCTGCAGAAGGTGAATGGTCCGAGGATTGTAAAGATGCTCCTCTTGTCCGGCCCGCTCCTTGTGGCTTCCCACACTTTCCAGGGTTAAATCCACATCCAGCCCCAGGGGGTCAAATGCCGTGGAATGAAGCACATCCACATCATTCGCAATATCCTCCAGGGTAATGCCTCCTACCCGACTGACCGTATTGGTGAAATATTTATCAATTACCTCCTTTGAAATGCCAATGGCCTCAAAAATCTGCGCCCCCTGATAAGACTGAATGGTGGAAATCCCCATTTTGGAGGCAATCTTCACAATTCCATGGAGAACCGCCCCATTATAATCCTCCACTGCCGCATAATAATCCTTGTCCAGCATTCCGGTCTCAATCAGATAACGCACAGATTCCTGTGCCAGATAAGGATTGATGGCACATGCCCCATATCCAAGAAGAGTGGCAAAATGATGCACCTCTCTTGGCTCCCCGCTTTCCAAAATCAGGGCCACAGAAGTCCGCTTCTTTGTCTTCACCAGATGCTGCTGTAAGGCAGACACAGCTAACAGAGAGGGAATCGGCACATGATTCTCGTCAATATCCCGGTCTGACAATATAATAATGTTCACCCCGTCCCTGTGAGCCCGGTCCACCTCCAGAAACAACCGGTCAATGGCCTTTTCCAGAGACGTATTTTTGTAATAGGTAATAGGAATGACCTCCACCTTAAACCCAGGCTGCTTCATATGCCTGATTCTTAGCAAATCCGTGCAGGTAAGGATGGGATTGTCCACCTTTAAAATCTTACAGTTCTCCGGCCTTTCCTCCAGCACATTTCCCTCTTCCCCCACGTACACAGTGGTAGAAGTGACAATCTCCTCCCGGATAGAATCAATGGGAGGATTGGTCACCTGGGCAAACAGCTGCTTAAAGTAATTGAACAATGGCTGATGTTTTCTGGAAAGCACTGCCAGAGGACTGTCTGCTCCCATAGCTGACACCGCCTCTGCCCCATTTAAGGCCATGGGAAGAATCATGGTCTTATACTGTTCATAGGTATACCCATAGGTTTTCTGCAGCCTTGCCCGCTGTTCCTTGTCCATAGGCGGCACACCCTTGTTGGGAATGGGAAGACTTTTCAAATCTACCAGATTATTGTCCAGCCACTCCCCATAAGGCTGCCGCGTGGCATACCTCTGCTTCAAATCCTCATCGCTGATTAACTCACCCTTTACCGTATCAATCAGAAGCATTTTCCCAGGATGGAGACGTTCCTTTTTCACCACATGGCACTGGGGAATATCAATGGCTCCTACCTCGGAGGCCAGAATCACCTGGTCATCATCCGTTATATAATACCGGGAAGGACGCAGGCCGTTCCGGTCCAACACAGCTCCCAGCACATCTCCGTCACTGAACACTATGGACGCTGGTCCGTCCCACGGCTCCATCATGGTTGCATAGTACTGATAAAAATCCATCACCTCTCTGGGCATGCTCTTATCGTGGCTCCAGGGCGCAGGAATGGTAATCATCACAGCCAGGGGAAGCTCCATACCGCTCATCATCATAAATTCCAGGGCATTATCCAGCATAGCCGAATCCGATCCCTCCTGATTGATGATGGGCAGTACCTTGTGCATTTCCGATTTGAAAAATCCGGACTCCATGGTCTCCTCTCTGGCAAGCATTTTGTCCACATTTCCCCGGATGGTGTTAATCTCTCCGTTGTGGACAATAATCCGGTTGGGATGAGCACGCATCCAGCTGGGGTTGGTGTTGGTACTGAACCGGGAATGGACCACAGCCAGGGCTGACTCATAATCCGGATCTTGAAGATCATCAAAAAACTGCCGCAGCTCTCCTACCAGAAACATTCCTTTATATACAATGGTCCGGCTGCTCATGGACACCACATACGTATTGTCATTGCTCTGCTCAAACACCCGTCTGGCCACATAGAGCTTCCGCTCAAACTCCAGCCCCTTGGCCACTCCTGCAGGCTTGCCGATAAATCCCTGGACAATATAGGGCATCTTCTCCACAGCCTTCTCTCCAATCCTATCTGGATGAATGGGCAAATCCCGCCATCCAAGGAAGGTAAGCCCTTCCTTTCTCACAATAATCTCCAGCATCTTCCTGGCCTGATTCCGGGCCAGCTTGTCCTGAGGAAAGAAAAACATCCCCACTCCATACTCCCGCTCTCCTCCCAGCTCAATGCCAAGAGGTTTTGTCACCTTCGTAAAAAAGCGATGGGAAATCTGCATTAATATGCCGACCCCATCGCCAGTCTTTCCTTCCGCGTCCTTGCCTGCGCGGTGCTCTAAATTTTCTACAATGTGAAGGGCCTGCTCCACGGTCCTGTGACTGGGAATCCCCTTTATATTGGCAACCGCTCCTATGCCGCAGTTGTCATGCTCAAACCTCGGATCATAAAGTCCCATAATCATTTCCTTTCCCTTTCCAGCCAGCCAGCTGATTTTTAATGATGATACTACGATTACGGAAATTTGTAAAGAAGTATTTTTGTGGAAATTTTCAGATAATTAGATAATATATATTTTTAATAAAAATATTCTGTTTATTATGCTGTTTTTCTTATTAATAGCTGCTGTACCTGTGCAACTTTTTTCCGATTTTGGGGGATCGGAGCCAAAAAAATCTCTGGTCAAGATGATTTCTGACCAGAGATTTTCTATCCACAATTTACACAATTTATAAGGTCTGCTTTCCAAACATCTGAAAATACTCCTGGGCCTTTTGCAAAGAAATGTTCAGCTTTTTCTGCAATTGACTTACTATATCCTGTTCTGATAATCCAAAATCAGATCCAGTCTCCACAATTCCCCGCGCTTCTCCCAGTGCCACTCCCCGCGCTTCTCCTCGTGCTTCTCCCAGTGCCACTCCCCGCGCTTCTCCTAACGCCTCGTGCTCTCGTGCAAACTCCTCGAATATTGCGAACATCCCTCTTCCTCCTTTCTCAAGCTTCCTATGGTCTATTTTACAGTTCGATGCTCCTGCTATAGTCATAAGCACACTTGGGTCCGTTTCATGCTCCTCAC
>CATLIJ010000111.1 GCA_949948825.1 uncultured Clostridiaceae bacterium | reverse complement strand
AATCTCATTAAATTCCGTGTATTCTTCCCGAAATCCCTCCTTCAGGGCTGCCATGCTTCCGCTTTTCAGCAGAAACATCATATCCTCCAAGCCTGCCAGATCAGAACCAATATAAGAAGTCAGCCCATCGTGAATCATAGCAAAATACTTCTGTCTGGTAAAGCGCACCGGCAGCTGCCCCACAATCTGCCCAATCCGTTGGTTCTGCACAGCCCCATCCTTTGCAGAAGCCACATAGCGCATCAGATTTCCCACAAAAGCCTTTTCCTCCACATCAATGGACATGCTCTTTTTAAATCTGCGCTCCACCCGGTTTAAAGCATATTCATAAATCAGAAATCCGTCAGAATAAGCCATCACTGAGGAAGTCTCCTTCTGAACTCTGGCACGAAAATCATCCAGGGCTTCCAAAAGCTCCTCTCTCTCCCCGGAAAGATATCTGCCAAGCAGCTTCATATAGGATTCTTCCAGCTCCTTCTGCCAGGGAAGCTTTTCCTCCAGGGACCCGGACCATTCTTCAAAATGCAAATACAGATTCAAAGCAAGCCGCGTCAAAGCGCAGCCATAAGCCAGAGATGCCTGCCGCTTCCAGTTATGTGCCATGTCTTTTTCTCCTCCTTACCGGTACTGTTCCAGAATGGACCGCCGCAGCAAATCCAATGCCCGCACCACTGCCATCTCCCGGACCTTGGCCCGGTTGCCTCTGAACTGATATTTTTTCACTGTAACCTTTCCCTTCACGCAGGCGGCGATGTAAACCAGTCCCACAGGCTTTTCCTCGCTTCCCCCGTCCGGGCCGGCAATGCCAGTCACAGCCACACAGGCGTCGCAGTCAGCTGCAAACACCCCGCCAATGGCCATCTCCCGGGCTGTCTCGCTGCTGACTGCCCCGTATTTTTTCAAAGTGCTTTTGCTTACATCCAGGTATTTCCGCTTTGCCTTGTTGGAATAGGTCACAAATCCCTCCCGGAACACATCAGAAGCTCCCGGAACATTCACAATGCGGCCTGCAATCAGACCGCCTGTGCAGGATTCTGCTGTGGTCACAGTCAGCTCATACTTCTGCAAAAGCCGCACCAGCGCCATCTCCAGAGTTTCCTCCTCCCGCACAGAATAAATATTGTCCCCAAAACGGCTTTTGATTTCCTTTATCACTGGTTTTGCCAGCCGTTTAGCCTCCTCGTCATTTTTTGCCCGGGCTGTCACCCGCAGATGGACCTCCCCGGTCTTGGCATAAGTGGCTATGGTAGGGTTTGTCTGCTGGTCAATCAGATCCAGCAGCTGATCCTCCACCTGGCTTTCCCCTACACCGCAGATTTTCACCATCTGAGAGCGAATCACCTCTGGCTGTAATTTCTTCAGATAAGGATACACCTGCTCCCGAAACAAAGGATACAGCTCTGACGGCGGTCCGGGCAGAAGAATGACTGCCTGGTTCCCCCTTTCCAGAATCAGCCCGGGCGCAGTGCCATTGGGATTATCCAGAACAATGGCTCCCTTGGGAACCATGGCCTGCTTCCAGTTGTTGTCCGGAATTTCTTTAAAAATGCCGTTTTTCAGATAAGCCTCAATCCTTTGCCTGGTGTGGGAATCCTCTCTTAAGGGAAGCCCCAGGACCTTGGCACAGACCTCTTTTGTCAGATCATCCTCTGTAGGGCCCAGTCCCCCGGTAAGAATCACAAGATCCGACCGGTTGAGGGCTGTGCGGACCACCTCTGACAGCCGCTCCTCATTGTCTCCCACTGTCACCTGATGATACATGGACAGCCCAAGTCCGGCGCACTGCTCTGCCAGAAACTGGGTGTTGGTGTTCACAATATTGCCTAACAGCAGTTCTGTTCCTACGGAAACCAGTTCTACAATCATTTTTACATTTGTCCTCCTGTAAGCACTTTATGGTTTTTCATAATGTAATCCACCAGTGAAACAATCGTGAGAATCAATGCAATCCAGGTACAGATTCCTGTAATCAGACGAAGGACCGGAAGATTGACAATCATTAAAATCACTGCGATCATCTGAAAGGTGGTCTTAAATTTCCCCCAGTAGCTGGCAGCAATCACAATGCCCTGCTCTGCTGCCACCAGCCGGAAACCGCTGATAATAAATTCCCGGCTGACAATGATAATTACCATCCATGCCGGAAGCTGGCCTAACTCTACCAGACAGATTAAAGCAGAGCATACCAGAAGCTTATCTGCCAGCGGGTCCATAAATTTCCCGAAATTCGTCACCAGATTGTATTTCCTGGCAATCTTTCCGTCCAGCATATCAGTCAGGCTTGCCACAATGAAAACAGAAGCTGCCAGATAACGGAGGAAACGGACTTCTCCATGAAAAATCAGAAGAGACACTACGAAAAACGGTATTAAAATCACTCTTAAAACCGTCAATTTATTGGGAAGATTCATCCTTTACCTCCTTGTCTGAACGACTGCACACCTCTCCCATCAGATCATACTCCAAAGCCCCAGTTACCTTCACCCGGACAAAATCCCCTGACAGAAAAGACTTCTCACTGTTTAAAAACAAATATCCGTCCACTCCCGGTGCATCCATATAGGTCCTGGCCACATAAGCTGATTCCCCGGCCACCTTTCCCTCAATCATCACATCCAGCACCTTTCCCACCATGGCTTCCGACTTTTCAAAAGCAATCTCCTGCTGCAGCTCCATGACCTCGTCCCGTCTGGCTTCCTTTAATTCCTCCTCCACCTGGTCCGGGAAATCAGCAGCTGGTGTTCCCTCCTCTGGCGAGTAGCAGAATACTCCCAAACGCTCAAATTCCATCTCATTGACAAAATCCATCAGCTCCTCATGGTCCTCCTTTCTCTCTCCCGGAAATCCGGTAATCAGAGTAGTCCGAAGGGCAATATCCGGAATCTCCTTTCGAAGCTTCTCTACAATCTGCCGGACAGAGGCCTGATCTGTGCGCCGGCCCATGCGTTTTAAGATCCGGTCGCTGGCATGCTGAATGGGAATATCCAAATAGCGGCACACCTTTTCTTCGGTTTTTATGGCCTCAATCAGCTCATCCGTAATCTCCTCCGGATAACAGTACTGAATCCGAATCCAGTAAATGCCGGGAATCCGGGCAAGCCGGTGAAGCAGCTTGGGAAGGCTCTTTTTTCCATATAGGTCCACTCCGTACAAGGTGGTCTCCTGAGCCACTAATATCAGCTCCCGCACCCCTCTTTCCGCCAGCATACGGGCTTCCTCCTCCAGCTGCTCCATTGGCACGCTCCGGTAGCTGCCCCTCAGGCTGGGAATAATGCAGTAAGTACAGTGTTTGTCGCAGCCTTCTGCAATCTTTAAAAATCCATAATAACCACCTGTGGTGAGAATCCGTTCTGTCCGGACCTTTGGCTGCCCCTTGGGGGGAGGAACAAAAAATGCCTTTTTTCCTGCTGCGGCTTCTGCAAGGGCCTGACGGATCTGGTCATAAGCCGCTGTACCTACAATCCCATCCACCTCAGGAATCTCTTTAAAAATCTCCTCCTGATAGCGCTGGGCCAGACAGCCAGTCACAAGAAGCACCTGGCATCTGCCAGTCTCCTTGCAGCCTGCTGCCTCCAAAATGGTGTTAATGCTCTCTTCCTTTGCATCTCCGATAAAGCAGCAGGTATTGACAATAATTGCCTCTGCTTCCTCCTCCTCATCGGTAAAGGTGTGTCCGTCCCGGCGAAGAAGTCCCAGCATATTTTCTGCATCCACCAGATTTTTGTCACACCCTAATGATATCATACATATGTTCATAAAAGCTCCTGTGCTATGATGAAGAAAAAGCCATCTCCTTTGAATGCATGAGACGGCCTGCCTGCATTTATTCCTCTTTTTCTTTGTGGCTTTCCTCTTTTCTGTCTGTCATTGGAGAATCCATATTTTCCTCTGTCTCTGCGCCATTCTCCCTGTGATCTGAATTTGTTTCCTCTTTGTTCTTTTCTTTTTCTATGGTTTTCTTATTCTCAGAATTTGCCTGCTCCTCTTCCTCTGCGGAATCATCTCCAATAATCTTTACCTTGCCCTCATAAATCTCCTGGATGGCTTCTGACAAAGGCTTTTTTCCTGCGTCCCCTGACATGGGATCTGCAGCTTCAATCAGCTGGCGGGCCCGTTTGGCAGATGCAAGCACAATGGAATACCGGCTCTGCACCACCGGATGTTCTCCTGGCTCTACCTCGCTGTTTACTACATTAATCAAATCCGTATAGGATGGATGTAACATAATAACTCCTTTCCAAATCCATATTCTTATTTTTCTAATGTCAAAATCTCTCCTGGTCAGGATTCCTTTTCCAAAGACCCAAGCTCTTCTTTCATCTCCAGAATCCACTCCTGACTGCCGCCTGTCCGCAAATGCTGCGCCTGAATCAGTCCGTCCATCTCCCGGACACAGGTATCCAGATCATCATTGATCAGAAGATAATCATACTGCTCCATAAACTCTGCTTCCTCCACAGCCCGCATAAGGCGGCTGCAGATCACCTCTTTTGTCTCGGTTCCCCTTCCCTGCAGCCGTCTTTTAAGCTCTGCTGCCGTGGGAGGAGTCACAAACAAAAGAAGGGCATCCGGAAAGGCTTTCTTTACCTTTAATGCTCCCTGAATCTCAATCTCTAAAATCACATCCCGGCCTGCCTCCAGCTGCCTGAGCACATAATCCCTGGGTGTACCGTAATAGTTTCCCACATAACAGGCATACTCAATCAAAGCATTCTCCCGGATCATCTCCTGAAATCTCTCTGGCGACACAAAGAAATAGTCTTTCCCCTCTTCCTCCCCTGGCCGCGGCTTCCGGGTGGTTGCTGAGATGGAAAGGGCATACTGCTCTCCATGAGCCTCAAGAAGCGCCTTCATCAAGGTTCCCTTCCCTGCCCCGGAAAATCCGGACACAACTGCCAGTATTCCTTTTCTCTTCATAATTTCTCCTGGTTTCTGCATTTTTTATAAGCTTGGTCTTTTCCCTTATTCAATATTTTGAATCTGCTCCCGCACCTTCTCAATCTCGGTCTTTAATGCGATGGCACAGTTGGAAACTTCCAGATCCTGGGACTTGCTCAATATGGTATTGGCCTCCCGGTTCATCTCCTGCGCAATAAAATCCAGCTTCCGCCCCACTTCCTTGCCATCCTCCAGTTCCTTCCGGGTGGTCTCTATGTGGCTGCGAAGGCGCACAGTCTCCTCATCCACACAGATTCGGTCGGCAAAGAGAGCTACCTCTGTCACAATCCTGCTTTCCTCTATGTGATTGTTCTCCAAAAGCTCCCTCACCTTGGCTTCCAGCTTTGCCTGATATTCCTGCACAATAGCCGGAGAATGCCCCTCAATAAAATCCAGCCGCTCTTCCATGAAAGCAAGCTTGCCAAGAAGATCCTCTTTCAGCCGCTCCCCCTCCATAGTCCGGGATTCCACAAACGGCTTTGCCGCCTCCTCCAAAGCCCAGGACACAAGCTTCCACACCTGTTCCTCATCCTCCATGGCTGACTCCATGAACAATACCTCCGGCATTCTGGCCAGCATGGATACCTTCACATCATTCTCAATCCCAAACTGCTCTTCCATCTTTTGAAAATAGTTCATGTACTCAGCAGCCAGAGCCTCGTTGTACTTAACGCAGAACTTCTGCTCCATATAATTTTCATAGCTGATAAATACATCCACCTTTCCCCGCTGGATATACTTTTTCAGCAGGCTGCGGATTCTCGCTTCAAAATAATTAAAACGCTTTGGCATCTTAATCGTCAAATCCAGATACCTGTGGTTTACTGCCTTTATCTCTGCTGTAATCTTATGCTCTGGCGTAATATCCTCAAAACGACCAAAACCGGTCATACTTCTTATCATCCGAATCCCCTGCTCCTTCTATAGAATGAATACAATTACATGCCCCATTATAATTCATCTGGAAAAACAAGTCAACGGGCTTATGGAATATTTACACATTTCCTGTGAATAAAACAAGATACTATCCTGCGCAGGCCTTCTCCGCATCCTTCAAGGTCTTAATTTCCACCAATATAATGTCATCTCCAATCTGTTTCACATCACAAAAGGGAATCACATACTCCTTCTCCCGTCCAAAAATCCCGCACAGACAGCCAGGACCCGGCACAATCAAATGAGTGATGCATCCAGTCTTCTCATCAAACTCCACATCCCCCACAAAGCCCAGCCTCCTGCAATCGCATATGTTAATCACTTCTTTTTTTTTAAATCATAAATTCGCATAGACACCCCCGCTTTCCTACCTGCATTCTATGCTTCCTCTATCCAAAAGGTTCCAGGGGACAAATGGATGAATCCAAAAGAAAAATTTTCAAGACCAGAATTTTCCGGAATAACAGATTATCTGCGATTATCTGCAAAACGATAAAAGCTTAGCACAACAAACTTAACATAAGAAACCCTGCTCCAGAGGACAGGAAAACCTTCTGGCATTTCCTTCCCCCTTGGAGCAGAGCTTTCTTTTTCCAACAGTTCAGACAGGGCATCCTCTTGCCTGCCTTCCACAGACAAAAGCCGGGATGTCCATCTGATGTGGAAAGAGTTACTTCTTTTTAATCTCAAAACAGCGGCACCACTGCGCCCTCATAGGTGCTTTCAATGAAAGCCTTCACCTCATCGCTGGTCAGGGCTTCCACAAGAGCCACAATATTTTCATCCTTCTCATGGCCTTCCCGCACTGCCACCACATTGCCATAGGTGGTAGCTGCAATGGACTCAGAATCCTCTACTGCCAAAGCTTCCGATACCTTAAAGCCTGCTTCAATGGCATAGTTTCCGTTAATAACTGCAATGTCCACATCCTCCACCACACGGGGGATCTGAGCAGCCTCCACCTCATACAGGTTTAAATTCTTCGGATTTTCCACAATGTCATTCTTTGTGACCGTCAGATCCGCGCCTTCCTTCAGCTTAATCAGTCCCTGAGCCTCTAAAAGCAGCAAGGCTCTGGCCTCATTGCTGGTGTCATTGGGAACAGCAACCGTGGCCCCGTCCGGCAGCTCCTCCAGAGAAGCGGCCTTGCCTGCATAGATGCCAAAGGGCTCATAGTGAATGGCTGCTGCAGATACAAGCTTTGTGTTATTTTCCGCATTAAAGGACTCCAGATACGGAAAATGCTGGAAGTAGTTGGCATCCAGATCCCCAGATTCCAGAGCCAGATTCGGCTGGATATAATCCACATACTCCATAATCTCCAGCTCATATCCCTTCTTGGCCAGCACATCCTTTGCTGCCCGCAAAATCTCTGCATGAGGCGCAGGACTGGCCCCTACCACGATCTTTTTCAGGTCTCCGGAGGCAGCTGTCTCTTCCTCCTTGGGGGCTGCTGTCTCCTTGTCTCCGGATGCCTCTCCAGTGGTCTCCCCGCCTGCTGCGGTCGTATCCCCTGCAGTGGTTGCTGCGGTCGTGGTCTCTGTGCCTCCTCCGCAGGCAGTCAGGGCTGCTGCTGTAAATACTGCTGCTGCCAATGTGATCACTGATTTTTTCATAACTAACTCCTCCTCGTATTATGATTGATTTGATTTATATGGCATTTTGCCAACAGCCAAAAGAGCTTTTTCACCTTTGGCTGCTAAATCACCGAATCCTTTTATCTCCCCTTTTGGACAGCTGCGTGCCAATCTCCTGAATGATCTGCACCATCACCACCAGAAGAATCACTGCCACCCACATAAGTCCCGGCTCATATCGGTAATACCCATAGTTAATGGCCACAGCCCCCAGGCCGCCT
>CATLIJ010000110.1 GCA_949948825.1 uncultured Clostridiaceae bacterium | reverse complement strand
TGGAGGACAGTTATTTAAAAAATTACCGGGAGGTTCCAAGGCGCAGGTACAGCTCTCATCCCGCTTACCGGCTGGAAGGGAATTATCTGCCTCTTGGAACCGGACAGGTGCTGCATGGGTATGTGAATACAAAGGAATTAAAAGGAGTCTGCCATCAGTATGGGGTGAGTATTACCAAATATCTGGCGACTGTGTTGATTTGGTCCATCTGGCAGGAGTATCTGGACGGAAAATCATGGGCAGAACCAGTAGTGCTTAACCTGCCTATTAATCTGCGGGCATTTTTTGATTCAGAGACCATGGCAAATTTCTTTGCAGTTACCATGATTGGATATTTGTTTCAGAATCCAGACATAAAGTTTGAGACATTGCTTGGAAAAATTTCCCGCCAGATGGACAAAAAGATCGATAAAAAGCGTCTGGAGGAGAGTATATCCTACAATGTATCCCGAGAAAAAAAGTGGTATTTACGGGTGATTCCCCTGGTCCTGAAGCGTCTGGCCCTGAACCTGGTGTTCCGTCTCAAGGACCGGGCCTACACTATGACCCTTTCCAATATTGGGGTGATTCAGGTGGAGCCGGAGCAGGAAAAGGAGATTGAGCGTTTTCATTTGATGATTGGCGTGTCCCGAAGACAGCCGCTGAAATGCGCGGTTTGTGCATATGGAGAGGAAGTGGTGATTACCTTTACCTCTGTGTTTGCAGACAGCCATCTGCAGAGACGGTTTTTTGATAAACTAAAGGAGGATGGAATCCGGGTACAGCTGGAGGGAAATGGTCCGTCTTCTGCAAGAAAGCGGGATATGTATCCGCGCATCCGAAAAGTTCTGATTCTTCAGAAGGGTGGGGAGGCGAAGGCGTCAAGGATGGTAAGGCAGGTAGGCCAGACCGGAGGCGAGGCTGCAGAGGAGATTAAAAACTATCTGGCAGGGGAGAGAAATTTAAAGGATGAATTGCACAAACGCCTTCATGTGTGACAGATAGTTGGCCAGAAGAGGCAGGAGTTGACCAGAGAAGTGAGAGAGACAGTCAGAAGAGCTAGGCAGTCAGAGAAGTGAGAGAGACGGTCAGAAGCAACTGGCAGTCAGTCAGAGAAGTGACAAAGGCAATCAGAAGAGACTGGCAGTCAATCAGAGAAGTGACAAAGACAGTCAGAAGAGACTGACGGTCAATCAGAGAAGTGACAGAAACAGTCAGAAGAGACTGGCAGTCAGTCAGAGAAGTGACAGAGATAGTCAGAAATGAGGGAGACAGGAGGAAGAATGAGAACGGATAAAGTCAGTCTGAGGGGAAAACTGATGGGTGACATGATGCGGAATATGATGGATTCGGCTATGGGACGCCGGATTCAGACAGGGGAGCTGCGGAAGAATCCGGTGGAGCCGGCTTGGGTATGTCCGGCAGATTACGAGTATGAAATTGTAGAGATGGAGCATTTTCCCATGGAATATCTGCAGCCTGCTAAGGTGAGTACCGGACGGGTGATTTTGCAGCTGCACGGAGGCGGATAGATTGGGCCGATGAAAAATATATACCGGGATTTTGCTGTTTATTATTCCAAAAAGAGCATGGGAGGAGATGTGCTGACCATTGATTACCGGGTAGCTCCGGAACATCCCTATCCGGCAGCGCTTTTAGATGCAGTAACAGCCTACCAGTGGCTTTTGGAAGAAAGGCAGTATGCGCCAGAGAATATTGTGGTGGCAGGGGATTCCGCAGGAGGCGGTCTGGCTCTTGCCCTGGCTATGTATTTGCGGGATCACAGAATTCCCATGCCAGCAGGACTGGTGTTAATGTCTCCATGGACTGACTTAACCTGCAGCGGGGAAAGCCATGAGACGAATTTTCACAGAGATCCTCAGTTTGGCGGAACAACAGAGAATCTGCTTCACAACAGCGTGTATATAGGAGATGCAGATCCTACGGAGCCTTATTTATCTCCTATGTTCGGTCGGTTTGAGAAAATGCCTCCGGTGCTGATGCAGGTTGGAAGCGAGGAGGTGCTTTTGAGTGATACGCTGGTGGTTGCAGATAAAATCCGGGCAGTAAAGGGAAAACTGCGGGTGTCTGTGTATGATGGAATGTTTCACGAGTTTCAGATGGCTTTGCGTCTGATTCCGGAAAGCCGGGAGGCATGGGAAGAAATCGGAACTTTTCTGGAGATTATTTATGGAATCCGGCGAAAGCCAGAGGGAAAGGTAGTAAAGATGGTGAAATCAGGACGGCGGCAGCAGGCGGAAGATACATGAAGATTACAATAGTGGCAGTGGGAAAGATTAAGGAGAAATTTTATACAGATGCTGTAGGAGAGTATGGAAAGCGGCTTGGTCGTTACTGTAAGCTGGAGATTCTTCAGGTAGCGGATGAGAAGACGCCGGAGGAGGCCAGCGAAGCCCAGGAGCGGCAGATTAAAGAGCGGGAGGGGGAGAGAATCCTCTCTCAGATCCGGGAGGGCGCCTATGTGATTGCCCTTGCCATTAAAGGGAAGATGATGAGCTCTGAGGAGATGGCGCAGAAGCTGGAGGGGTTGGGTCTTGGAGGCAGAAGTCATGTGGTTTTTGTGATTGGAGGTTCTTTGGGACTGTCAGAGTCAGTGCTTCGGCGGGCGGATGAACATCTTAGCTTTTCTAAGATGACCTTTCCTCATCAGCTGATGCGGGTGATTCTGCTGGAGCAGATTTACAGAAGCTATCGGATTATGACAGGAGGGCCATATCATAAGTAAGAGTACAGCTTTTTTACAGGAGTATTTATGATACACAAAATGGAATATAAAGACAGAGACACAATCATATCCTGCTATTTGCCAGAAGGTTCTGCGCCGGATAAAAATGCAGTTGAAGAGCTGCATCAGATGACAGCGCTGGAACAAACACTGGAAAGGCTGACAGAAATACCAGGTTTTTTCCGGAGAGACCTGGGACGGATTGAGAAAATAATTCTTACACCGGACTTCCACAAGGGCGCCGGGATTCCCATTGGAACTGTGATGAAGACAAAAGGCTTTGTTGTCCCTCAGGCAATGGGGAATGATATTAACTGCGGCATGAGGTTTTATACTACAGATTTGTCAGAAGGAAAAATTTTGGAGAAGCTTCCTGAATTAACAAAGAAGCTTCGCCACATCTTTTTTGAAGGCGGCAGGCAGATTCCTATGACAGGAAGGCAGCGGCAGGCATTGTTCCGTTATGGTCTGGAAGGGTTGTTGGAAACAAACCAGGACAGTAAAAAAATCGGTCTCTGGCAGTATTACCAGCCGGGGATTCAGGAGAAATGGCTGAACCGTACTGTGTTTCGGGGAAGTATAAAGACAGATGATACCGAAGGCCTGGAGGATTTTATTGGCAGTTATGGACAGTTGACATATGATGACCAGATTGGGACAATCGGCGGAGGCAACCATTTTCTGGAGGTACAGCGGGTTGCAGAGATTTATGACAATCAGACTGCCAATGCCTGGAAGATAAAAAAGGGAGCTGTGGCAGTCATGATTCATGCAGGCTCTCTGACCATTGGCCATCACAGCGGTTTGCTGAATCAGAAGATTTGCCAGGAGATTTATCCAACCGGATTGCCCCGTCCGGATAATCGGATTTATCCTATACCAATGAATGGCCAAATGCCACAGGCAGAAAAGCGGTTTTGGTCCTCTTCTGGAAATGCTGCTAATTTTGGTTTTGTCAACCGCCTGTTTCTTGGATTTATGATTCAGGAGGTTTTTACTAATGTGACAGGCGAGTGTGAGCTGGATTTGCTTTATGATGCTCCCCACAATTATATTTGGAAAAGACAGGATGCAGGAGAAACCTGTTATATTCATCGAAAGGGAGCCTGCTGTGCCGGAGGATGCGAGGATATGGAAGGTACAGAGTTTGCCTGCTTTGGAGAACCAGTGATGATACCTGGCTCCATGGGCAGTTCCAGCTATTTGCTTCGCGGCCTGGGAAATCCCGATTCTCTTTGGAGCGCCAGCCATGGAGCGGGACGGAAGAAATCCCGTGGGGATGCCATTTGGGGAAATGATGAGGCATTTCGTCAGTTTATGGAACAGTTCCATGTGATTACGCCTATAGATCCGGCTCGTATGGATTTAAAGGGCAGAAGGGATATTTTGAAAAAGTGGGAAGAGTCAATTCGGGCAGAGGCTCCCTATGCATATAAGGAGATTGATGAAGTAGTGAAGGTACATACCATTCATCAGATGGCAGCTCTGGTGGCGCGGCTGGAACCAATTTTTACGGTGAAGGCATAAAACAGGATAGAATGAAAAGAGATGGGTCAAATATTCCGCAGCCTGTATGGCTGTAAGTTTGATGTTCTGCCAGCTGGCTGCGGGATATTTGGCCTGTAAGGACAGGATTACTGGCCGGATGGAGCACTAGTACAGCATTACTGGCAAACAAAGGTCAGGAGCCTGGTCACAGATGGGATGGCCTGCGCACCGCATTATCCTGAAACCGAAAGGAATCAGGACGGTGACGGGACTGGGTAAATTCGAACATAATTCCATTGCTGTTATAGGTATAGCTGCTGACCACTGCCATACAATTATACTCTTCCGAATTTAATTCCAGATATTTTTCATCAATTTCCGTGATTTTTTCCACAGTCATAATCCGGCGGCTGTTGACAATCGTCATGTGGAGATTATGTTCCAGATAGTGATAAATGGAATCCTCCGCAATCTCCTTAGTCAGTCCGGGGACACAATCTTTCAGAAAATAGTTATGGTTAAGAATCAGAGGAATATGGTCCAGATAATGCAGCCTTTGGATATAGTAAATCTGGCTGTTTACCGGAAATCCGGTTTTTTGGGATAGGGCTTCATCAGCAGTCAGTTCCACAAACATCAGGACCTTGGTAGAGGAAATCTGCCCATTGCGGAGGGCAGATTCCCGAAAACTTTCAATCTCACCGATAGTAAAAGCAGTCTGTTGGGCAGGCCGGTAGATATTGCGTACCCCTTTTCCCTGCATCGTCTGCACATATCCATCTGTCACCAGACGGCTGATGGCGCGGCGGACTGTGTTCCTGGAACAATCATAGGTCTGAATCAGGTTGTTTTCCGAGGGGAGAAGCTCCTGACAGGCAAATTCATTGGATTCTATTTTTCTTTCTAAATCTTTATAGATCGTATCATATTTACTTTTGGGCATTTTTTATACTCCATTTGGAATTTCAGTAACAGTTCAGACAGTGGGCAAGAAGATGCTCCGTCTGAACTGCTGCGAATTTCATAATCCGGTGTAAAATTATTTGGTATACATGGCAGGCGTCCAATAGTGCTGATAATAGATATCAGTGAAGCAATAGGTTGCCTGTGTGCTGCCCTCTAAGGGTACATTGCTGATGGATAAGGGGGCGTCTGTGACAGTCAGCGGCTCACCAAGCTTATAGCTGTCCTGGAAGGTGCCATCATAGCTGTAATAGTCACAAAGAAATTCCAATGTATCTCCAATCTCCAGAGCAGAATCACTTTTGGCTATGGTCTCTGTCTCATCTTCCGGATAGATGGAGCGGACGCCAGCAACATAGCCATAAGGGTTTTCATTGTCAAAGGTTAAAAGGAGCTCGGCTCTCTGGCCATTGTGCAGAACCGGCACCCGTCCGGTAATGGTGTAATTATCCCCATCCTCCATGGTGGAAGTATGATAATAAGCTACCGGCTGTCCGTCAACAGCCAGCCATGTGCCGTCATAGGTCCCTAAAAGTTCTCCTGCTGAATTGAATTCAAATACATTATCCATGCCCAGGTCAATGAATCCTTCCCCATCATCATAGAACACATTTAACTCCAGATCCTGAACCAGATCCCATTGAGATTCCTCAAGCTTTAGCACTGGTCCGCTGTCTTTTCTTACATCCCATACCAGCTTCTCCGGGGCAAAACGGTTTTCCGTAAGATACGCAGAAAGCTCTTCTGTTTCCAATTCCTTATTGCTCAGAAAACCAGTATTTCCATTGCTTAGTCCGGCGATGCTGCCAAAATTTCCTCCTAAAAAGCTTTCCAGCAGCTGAGAAATCATTTCCGGACTTTCAGAGCTACCTCCAAGACTGCCAAGCAGGGCTGGAAGAGGGGAGGAGGAGCCGCCGGATACAGCCTGACCGCTGGTTTCCACACTGGCAAATTGCTGAATACAGCGGACATATGCTTCATCCATTCCGATTTGTTTATAGGAATGAACAGCTTTATCTACTTTGGAAACATTTTGGTAAGGAAAGTAGATGGAAAGGCCATAGGCATTGGTCATATTGGAGGAAGTGCGGTTGTATTTTACAGCTCCAAGGAGGGCATCTGCCAGAGCACCACTTTCCGGAGTGCCTAAATTGCGGGCCAGATGGATTAGATCTACATGGTCAATCCGGCTGGATCTGGCAAATTCCCGCGTGTGGCTTCGGGCGTCAGAAAGAGTCTTGTACTGTTTGGAGGAAATCAGCTGGCTGGCAGCAGTGGAAAAACGGGTCAGGTTGGATGGAACTGTGGCTTCCAGTTCTGCCAAGTCTACCACGGAAAGGGTAGTCAGCTGGCCGGGACATTTTTTGGAGCATACATCTACAAAGTCATCGGCAATTCTTTTCCCCAGTTCCAGAGTGGACATGGAAGGGTCCGCTCCAAAAGCAGTGAGCCAGTTGGTATAGTACCAGCCCACACCGGGCTCTGTCTCTTCAGAGGCAATCAGATAATCTGCATGCTTTGTCAGCATCAGGGCATTTTCAGCTGTAGCCATCAGGCAGGCATCAAATCCGATAAAGTCAAATTCCACCTCAGCGTTTGTCAGGGCGGTATGGATGCCGGACAGGCTCATTGAGCCAGAGGATGGGAACCGCTGGTCGTATCCATAGCCGGAAATAGAGCCGCCGCCATGGTCCCAAAAGATCAGCTGATACCGGGAGGCAGGAAATCTGCTGGCACACCATTGTATGAATCCGGTCAGTGTGGCTGGATTCGTCATGGAGACATTGCCAAGGTCCGGTTCCAGTTGGAGGAGCTGATTGTGTTTTATCTGCCAGATCTGGTTGGTGGAATTACTGACTGGACTGGTGTGCCAGTTGGTGCAGCCGCCGGTATAAATCAGAAGATTAATGTTTTCTCCCAAATCAGCAGCCAGCATTTCCTGAATGTCAGCAGTTCCCATTCCGCTGCGGGATTCCAGATCCGTGCCGCACATATAGACCATAATGGTGGCAGTGTCCCTGCCATTCCCCAAAAGCTTCACTCGTTTGTCCCGGGCTTCGGGAGCTACGGTGGTATCAAGTTTTCCTGTATTGGCAGGCTCTGCCCAGCTGCTTGAGGCGCTGCCGCTGTTCAGGCTGCCTAAGAGAGAGGCCAGATCAAAGCCGCTTCCCATAGAGCTGGCATTGGAGCCTGGAGATATTTGCTGTGAGTCTGGAGAAGTCGGTCCCTGATTGGAGGGAGCCTGACCGGAGGGGAGTCCCAGCATAGCGCCTCCGCCGCCAAGAACCAGGGCGGCCAGCAAAAACAGCAGCTTGAAAAATCCGCCGGAGCGGGTATTACCAGGGGAAGCGGACCGGGAGCTGAAGCTGCCACCAGCCGGAGGATGTGAGCCGGGTTTAAAGCGTCCGGCCTGACTGCCGCCAACAGGCCCGCCGCCAAGTCCGGAGCCGTGCTTCTGAACCGTCTTTTTTGAGCCTGTTACATGTTTTTCTCTGCTTTTTGGGCGATGATTGTCCATGATGAAACCTCTTTTTCTCTTAGATTTTCAGGAAATAAAAAAAGGAGCTTACTTTT
>CATLIJ010000109.1 GCA_949948825.1 uncultured Clostridiaceae bacterium | reverse complement strand
AAAGGTGCAGATAAATCCAATCAGCACAGGAATCAGATTTTTTCTTGCCAGCTCCATGGGGCTGACATTACAGATGGCAGCTACCGGGATAATACCCCAGGGGACAATGGTACCTCCGCCTACAAAGATGGCTGTAATTTGTCCCAGGGCTGCAAACACAGGAATCGAGCCGCCGGTAATCAGCGAAAAGGTCCGCGCCAGAGCTCCGGTCAGGGGAAGCCCGGAAAAGCCAGAACCGTCCAGACCAGTAAGAGCCCCAATCACCATCTGTAGCAGGGCGGCAACATATTGATTCAAAGGAGTTTTGCCAGCCAGCCAGACTGCCCAGTCGTTCATAATGCCTGTTTGATAGGAATCTCCCAAAATCGCTGTGATCCCTTCTCCTCCCATAAAGAAAAATGCGCCGATTAAAATCACGGGGGCAAAAATTTTAATGGCAAACAAAAATCCGTGAGTCAGATAATCAGTCACCTTTTCCGGCGCCTGAAGGCCAAAGCCTAAAAAAGCGCCTAATACCATGAGAAGAGTAGCAGTGCCGGAGACCAGGCTGGTGGCATCTCCGCCCTTTAGTCCAAAGGCCAGCATCATGCCAATATCTGCCAGGAATGCCACAGGGGTAAACACTGCAATAAACAGGGCAGCCTTTTTGGATGCTCCCGTGGAGCTGACAGGGGAAGGAGCCTGATCCGAAGGGGAAGGATTTGGCTTTGATTCCATAGCGCTGATGGGGCTTCCCATGGTTTTCCGATTCAGAAGGAAGGAGGAAACCACAGTCACAGCTCCCATGATAATAAACAGAGGAGCTCCTTCGGTAAGAATACTTGAAGTGTCAATTCCAGCGGCAGATGCGGAAATAGCAGGAGCGCCCTGAATCACAAAGTCATAGCTTAGAGCAATTCCATGTCCAAACAAGTTGATTGCCATGGCGGCTGCCAGAGGGTTTAATCCCTTGTGGATGACAAGAGGCAGCATGATTGCCCCAACCAGAGCCACGGAAGGGGATGGCCATAAAAACAGAGAAAAGACAAGCATTACAAAACCTAATATCCACCAGGCCACAGAAGGGCTGTGCATGACCCGCGACAAGGGCTTCATCATCAGATAGTCACTGCCCAGCTCAGAAAGACATTTGGAGAGGGCAGTAATCAGTGCGATGGTTGCAATAATTTCCATAAATTCTTTTGCAGCATAGAGGGAGGCGTTAAACACAGTCTGAATGCCTCCGGTTATGGTTCCTGTGGCAATAAGGCCCAAAAGGAACAAAAATAAAATGCAGATTACAGGGGTGTCTCTCCGCATTACCATAACAGCCAGTATGATGATGACGCCAATCAGATAGACCAGATGAAGAGGGGTCAGAGTTGCAGTTAATTCCAGCATGTCAGGTCCTTTCTAAATTTTGGTATATAAAACCATATGCAGAAAGGAAAGGGAGGGTTACATTACACAAAAAGGGAGTAAGGAACTGTTAAGAATTAACTTTCCAGCATATTGACAAATTTCGGTTTCTTTGCTACACTAAAATTCGAACATATGTTTGATTTTCGTGAGGAAGAGGGGATGAAGCATGACTGCCACTACTATTTACTGCAGACACTGCCATCAGCGTCTGTTTGATATTGTACCAGGGACAAGAGGGCGCATTGAGATCAAGTGTTCCCGATGCCGGAAGTTGTTAAGGGTTACGCTTATGGATGGAGAGAAGAATAAGGACTACCTAGCAAAGGAATGAATTTCATGTGACAATGGCTGTCACATGAGGTTCCATTACCAAATAGCAGGAGAGATACATTGCCGCTGGCAGTGTGCCTCTCCTTTTTTATGCACAGGCCCACGCAGAAGAATATGCCGCTAAAGCGGCGCGTGGGCCGCGCGGCGGGCAGGGGGTGAAAAGCCTTCCCTGCTCGATTGCACAGGCCCACGCAGAGCACTAGCAAAAACAAACAGAAAGGAATTGTTATGGACTATTACATTAAAATCCGGGACATGCAGGTTCCGGTCTCAGAAGAAATCTACAAGGTTTACTGCCAGGGCGCCAGAAAGGAACGGTATTTCAGGGAAAGCGACAGCAAAAACAAAACCTTTTTCTATGATGCCCTGGACACAGAGGAACTAAATGGCTGTGATTTGTTTGCAGATCCAAAAGCAGAGTCTGTAGAGGATATGGCAGAGCGGCACTGGCTTTTGGAAATGCTGAAAAAAGCTATGGGTGAGCTGACAGAAGGAGAACAGGAGCTTCTTTGCCGTCTGTATGTATATGAAGATTCTCTCCGCGCCTATGCCAGAGCAAAAAAGATACCTGTGACCACCCTTCAGGCACGTCATCAGAAGATTTTGAAAAAACTTCGGAAAAAAATGGAAAAATAATCGTACATACGTTCGATTTAACGGATGAATAGTAGAGGAGGAGATAACATGAAGAAAACAATACAACATCTTTTTCGGTGGCTCGTAAACCTTATTTTAGCAGCAGCTCTTCTTTTGGCAGCCGCAGTGTGGCTCCCGGGAGTGTTCCACATGAAGGCCTATGTGGTAAAGAGCAGCAGTATGGAGCCTGCCATTACAGCAGGAAGCGTTGTTTATGTCAAACCTTATGGAGAGGACGAGCCCATACAACAGGGAGATATTGTGAGTTTTTCTACTGGAGATGTGATGGTCACTCACAGGATTGTGTATGTAGATCAGGCAGGTGGCTCTGTTACTACCAAAGGAGACGCCAATCAGGTACACGATCCGGCGCCGGTTCCCTTTGATGCCATTCTGGGCAAGGTACGGTTTCACATTCCGGAGATCGGTTATCTGCTGCTTCGTTGACATAAATTTTATTAAACAAAAACAGGAGGTATGTATGTATGGAGAATACAACAAAAAAGACCAGAAACAAAATCAAATTGTTTGCTGCAGTCGCCCTGATTGCCATTTTAAGCCTGGGCGGAACCCTGGCTTATATGACCGATTACGAGTCCGCCAAAAACCAGTTTACCGTAGGCAGTGTGGATTTCAACCTGTACGAAAGCGACTGGGACGGCGAGCAGCCCGACGGAAGCTATGCAACTCCGTCCAATGCAACTCCCTCCGACGCCTCTCCCTCCAATGCTCTTGGAATCAAACAGGCAGAGGATATGTACGCAGGGAAAGTGATTCCCAAAAACCCGGCAATCAAAAACAACAGCAAAAACGACGCCTATGTGAGAATGGTAGTGAAAATTCCGGCAGCGGAGATTATCATTGCGGATGAGGACGGATATCTGTTAAACGGCGGCGAGGCCACAGATACTCAGTTGTTTACTTATGATGTAAACTGGGAGTCTGGTATGTCCTTGGTTTCCGGCTATCCGGTAGAGGAGAACGGATACTACATTTATGAATACATGTACACAGGAGGCGGATGGAGAGAGATTCCGGTGCCTGCTGGCCATGATATTCCGGCTTTGTTTGACACGGTCACCTTTGCCAATGTGGTCGGAGGACAGATTGACGGAGATCTGGAGTTTATTGATGTGAATTTCAAAGCAATTCAGTCCGGCGGCTTTAACAGTCCGGAAGAAGCCTGGAGAGCTTATGACAATCAGTCCGGACATTAAATGACCAACCAAAAAATAAAGGATGGATGTTTCCTGCAGGGATGTTTCCTGCAGGAAATGTCCATTTTTTATCGTCCTCCGTTCAGAATGCTCCACAGAACCGGAGCCCGCTTTTTCAGTTCTTTTCCCAAAGGGGCAACCATTGCCACAATGAAAGCCGGCATGGCCAGATATAGGAGCATCAAAAGAACTGGCTTTGTCAGTATCCCCGGAACGATACGGACAAGGGCTTTATTGATAAACCGGGCAAAAACAAAATGGACTGCATATAAGAAAAAGTTGTATTTCATAAATTCCTTTGCTTCTGGCAGGCATTTTCCCGGAACCGCTGTCCAAAGGCCAATGACTGCCATCAGGCGGCAAAGGAGATGAAGGGGCATGGAATTTTTAGAAACCGAAAGCCAGTACACAAGGACTGCTCCTGTTACAGTGCCAATTCCCACAATGATTTGCAGCCGTTGATTCCCTTCCCTGCGTTCCTCTGCCCAGGGAGCCATTCCCAAAGCCAGGGCTCCGGCCGTGACAAAGTAAATCATAGCATCTCCATTGATAACAGGTACATTTTTATGGAAAATCACGGTTATCCATGCCCAGCCCACTAAGAAAATCCGGCCCAGGGGAAACTGGAGAAACAGATATAAAAGCGGAGCAATTCCGATTAACAAAATTAACTGAAACAGATACCAGAACACATAATTATAGCGAAAAAAGATGATGGCATCTATGGCCGTGGAAAGCTGAAAGGGAATCACTCCCTTTCCGATCAGCTCTTGGAACCAGGGAAGATGGCTTCCTGCCACATATCCAATATAATAAAGAAAATTCCACACAATATAGGGAATCAGTACGCTTCGAATCCGGTGTCCCCACTTTTGGGGCAGTTTTTTCCAGGTGAAATTGCGGAAAAACAGATAGCCGGATATGAAAAAGAACCCAGGAACAGCAATCTGCCCCAGTCCCTCTCCAATGGCATGCTCCACACGATAAACAATTTCCATATCTGGAGAGATTGCCTGATGAAGCTCAATATTATAAGAATGAACCCATATTACCAGCAGGCTGAAGAAAAACGAAAACCATGTGACTTTATTTCGAAACAGATTATCCTGCATTTCATTTCCTCAAAAATAGTTTCAATTCACGGGGCTAAATTGGCAAGCTTCTTTGTCAAAGATTTCCGTATCATTTTATCATAAATCCTGTCTTTTATCAATCACACCCCCGTGAACAGTAACAAAATATCCCCTAAAAAACTACAAAACTCTTGCTTTTTTTATTTTTATGTCTATAATATACAGTATATTGTCTTCAATATACAAAATACAATATGCAAAACAAAGGAGAGCAGCAGAATATGATCAAGCATCTCAGCTTGAAGGCTTATGGCAAAATAAATCTGGGCCTGGATGTTCTTGGAAGACGGGACGACGGTTATCATCAGGTCCGGATGATCATGCAGACTGTAAGGATTTTTGACAGAATTGATTTGATTCGGGAGGAACAGCCAGGAATCCGGATTGAGACAAACCTGTTTTATCTTCCTACCAATGAAAATAATTTGGTATATAAGGCGGCCCGAATGCTGATGGATGAATTTTCCATCACAGAGGGAGTATCCATCCGCCTTAAGAAATTTATTCCCGTATCAGCAGGAATGGCGGGAGGCAGCAGTGACGCGGCTGCTGTGCTTTTTGGCATGAACAAAATGTTCCGTTTGGAGCTGACTACAGAACAGCTGATGGAGCGGGGCCTAAAGATCGGCGCAGATGTGCCATACTGTATATTGCGCGGTACAGCCCTTTCCGAGGGAATCGGAGAGATTCTGACCCCTCTGCCTCCGGTGCCTCAGTGCCAGGTGCTGATTGCCAAGCCGGGAGTTAATGTTTCCACCCGTTTTGTATATGCCAATCTCCATGCAAATGAGCTAAGGCCGGAACAGCATCCCAATATTGACGGAATCCTTTCTGGTATTGAAAACCAGGATATCTATGAGATCGCCGGATGTCTTGGGAATGTGCTGGAGACTGTCACAGTCCGCGAATATCCGGTGATTCAGTCTCTTAAGGATAAAATGCTTGCGTATGGGGCGGTTGGTTCTTTGATGAGCGGAAGCGGGCCTACGGTATTTGGCCTGTTCACCAATCCGGCGGCAGCAGAAAAGGCATTTGAGGAGCTGCGGTCCGGAAGTGACTCAAAGCTGGCAAAACAGGTTTATCTGACGAATTTTTACAACACGAAAAGCTTGGCCGAAGGGCTGGAGGGCAACAGGATTGGATAAAAAGGAGAATTTCTCATGATACATGAACTGAAAGTAAATATGAACGAATATCTGCCCTTGCGGGATGTGGTATTTAACACTCTGCGTCAGGCGATTTTAAAAGGAGAGCTGGAGCCAGGGGAGAGGCTGATGGAGATTCAGCTGGCAGACCGGCTGGGAGTCAGCCGCACCCCGATTCGTGAGGCGATCCGTAAGCTGGAGCTGGAGGGCCTTGTGCTGATGATTCCGAGAAAGGGGGCAGAGGTTGCCCGTATTTCCGAGAAAAGCTTAAGAGAAGTGCTGGAGGTCCGGCGCTCCATGGAAGAGCTTGCCACGGAGCTTGCCTGTCAGCGGATG
This sequence comes from uncultured Clostridiaceae bacterium, assembly GCA_949948825.1. Taxonomy (GTDB): domain Bacteria; phylum Bacillota; class Clostridia; order Lachnospirales; family Lachnospiraceae; genus Brotaphodocola. The sequence goes on along the minus strand of CATLIJ010000109.1, from coordinate 1,587 downwards.
GAGGAGGAGGCTATGGCTGATCTGGAAAGGGCTCAGGAAGCTTTTCGCGAAGCCATTGAAGGCGGGGATTTAATGACCATTGCAGAGACAGACGAACGCTACCATGATATTATTTATCAGGGAACCGGCAATTCCCGGCTGGTACAGATTTTAAACAATCTTCAGGAGCAGATGTACCGCTTTCGGTTAGAATATATTAAAGATACCGCCAAGCATCCGATTTTGGTGGTGGAGCATGACCATATTCTCCGGGCATTAAAGGAAAGGCGGGTGGCAGAGGCCAAGTCCGCCATTCGGGAGCATATTGACAATCAGGAGATCACTGTATCCAAAAATATCAAGGAGCAGCAGTAGATGTCTCCTCCTGCGGCATGTACCGGTCAAATATTTTGACCAAAACATAAGAGTTGATAAAAGCTATCAGGGGAAAACCAAACAGTACCAGCAAAGGCATCAAGACTGGCAGTAAAAATATAGCGGCAAGGAGCAGGAACACATCTGCTGCCAGCATTCCCAGGGTAAACACCAGATGGCGGACTGACATAATCAGGGCATTGAATAAGGTCCGCCGGAGGGGGTTGTAAAACCGGGCCTGAAGGGGAAAGACATATAAGGAAGTAAAGCAGTAAAGCAATAAAAAGCCGCCGAAAATTGCAATCATAGCTGTCCTCAGCAGGGACGGTTCTTTTTGTATAAAGAAAAAGAAATAGACATCAAAGGCCAGCAAACCTCCCACTGCCAGAAGAATCAGCCAGAGTATGGTTGCCTGACGGAAATTTTCCTTAAAAGACCGAAAAAAGGAACGGATGGTAGGCCCTTCTTCGTCCCGGACCAGCTTCAGGGTCACATAATACACAGCCGTAGTGGCAGCTCCTGATGTCACCACAGGGACAGAAAGCAGAATCCAGAGAATATTCAGGATTAAAAGATCGCAGAATTTACCAATAAAACGCCATACAGGATTGTCGTAGTTAAATATTTCTGAAAACATGATTCATCCTCCTTCTTTACATAGCAGACAATGGGGAAACAGAAGAATTACATCAGAGAAAGGAGGGGCTTTCCATGTCCCCTCCCTCCATTGTTGCTGTTTTTCTGGCAGATTATAGTAAAAAGACATAGTGACTGTCATGTTCATTTACTGGGGCTTTTCCACCTGCACAATCGCGGCCTTTTGCATGGGAATCCGGCAATGCCGGTCACTTCCGAATTCAACAATCACAGTATCGTCTGTCATATCAATGATTACTCCATAAAAACCGCTGCTGGTCAGCACCGTGTCTCCGATGGCTACGCTGGCCATCAGCTCTTCCCGCTTTTTCTTTTCTTTCTGCTGGGGACGGATTGCCATAAAATACATCAAGACAACAAAAAATATAATATAGCCAAATAACAGGGAGACAGGCATTCCGCCGGTTTGTGTTGCTGCTAACATAAGTTTCCTCCTTCTTTTCCAGGTACAGCAGAAATCAAGCTTCCGCCACCATTCCATTCAGTTTTCTTGCTTTGTAATCTGCAAAGCGGTGTTCTTCGATTGCACTGCGAATCTCTGCCATCATTGTATTATAAAAATACAAATTGTGCAAG
>CATLIJ010000108.1 GCA_949948825.1 uncultured Clostridiaceae bacterium | reverse complement strand
CCCCCCCCAGGGTTTGTCAATCGCTTTTTCCAAAAACTTATTTTATCATAACATATTCAGTGGGGATTGACAAGAAATGTGTGGGGGTGAGTGGTTAAAAATATGGGGGGATTTGTTGCTGAAGGGCCGCTTGGGAGAGAAGGTTGGAAGACCCTCTTTTCACGTCGGCACTTAGGCTGTGTCTTTTACAGCCTTAGTACCGCTACGTGAAAAACGGAGTGAGAACGCGTCTGGAAACCTTCTCTCATTCTTCTCTTGCGGACCTACTCCAATATTCTCTTACAGACCTATTCCAATATTCTCTTACAAACCTACTCCTTCATTCTCTCCTTCACAAACCCTGGCACCATACCTTCTGGAAATCTGACCTGCACACTGCTCTCCCATTCCTCTTTCCACTCATACCCATCCTCTTCTGCCAGAACATCTTCTGGCACATTTTGCACCAGGAAATATACCTGGTAAGGTTCTGTCTTGAAAAACGGATTATAATAACACAGCCGCTCTGACACCAGAATATTCCGAAGTTCCTTTACCTGCTGCGGGTCCTCCACAAAGAAATTATTACTGGTGGCATAAGAGCTTCCATTTTCCCGCTCCTTCCACTGCTCCCAGCATACCTCCACGCTTCTCACATCCAGGCTGTCCAGGTATCCCCCGGTCTTCACTCCATGGCTGTTTAAAATTTTAATGGTCTCTGTAAAGGAAGGATAAACCGGGTAGAAATCAGTGGTAATCAGCCGGTCTCCCCTGGTGCGGTAACGATAATCAAAACCATCCGTGTCATAATTTTTCATCCACCGGATAGCCTCCTCATCTATGGCTTTGGTGAATCGAATCAAACCAATGGGAGCCTCCTTTTCCAGCTGGGGAATCGTCATGGCCCCAAATTCTTTTTGAAATGCTTCCAGAAGCGCGTCCCGTTCTCCCGCAGACAGATGGTCCAGACACACCTCCTGGTCCATGGCCCTCCGGTAACGGACAGCGGCTACATCTTCTTTGTTCAGGTTCATCACTGGATAGGTTCCCTTTTGAAAACTTTCATCCACATACAATTTTTCGAAGGCTGGTTTAATCCTGCCCCCCATGGGCATGTGGTAGGAACGGTACACCCTTCTTCCGCTGTTTAAGGTATAGCAGATTAAAACCTGGCTCCAGATTCCCTCATCCACGTCCTTGGAAGTCTCACTGCTCCAATTCGAATATCCATATCTCCCATTGGCCTTCATCTCCTCCAGCTTTACAATTCCTTCAGATGCAATGGAAAGAAGATTTTCAACATCCCCATATCTCATCTGACTGATCACATATTCATCATCCGAGGTACTGACCCAGCCATAATAGCCGTTTGGAAACTGCTCGGAATGGCCATAGGACACCCAATCGGTTATGCTGTTAATGTGGATTGCCGCATCCCGCACCTGCCCTGCTTTTGGCAGATACCGGTCATAGCCAAACACATCATACCGGAAGACTGCCAGTACTGCTGCGGATGCCAAAAGGCAGATGCCCAGCTGAAGCTTGTGGGAAAACAATTTCCGGAAATCAAAATTATAAATAATCTCCACCACACAATGGCAGATTCCCCCGCCAAACACAATTCCAAAGACAGCCCAGCCCATGGAATCACGTAAAAGGTAGAAAAACAATCCCAGTCCCAAAGCAGACGCCAATGTCAGAAGAATCCGAATCACCGGACAGGTGACTGGAAAAGCCATGGCCGTTCCCGCTGCCTCAGACGGCCTCTTCCTGTAAAGAAAGCAGGCAAGTCCTGCCAGAATTACTGCCACTGCCCAGGCAATCAAAACCGCGCCTGCCATGGAAACCGACTCATCCCCTGCTGTTCTTGACAACTGGTAAAAATATTCAGACACAGGCGAAAACCGAATCCCATACTGGAGCATCCAGTGAGAAAGGGTTCCTGGAAATGCCTGCGAAACAAAGGTTTTAAAAAATCCCGAAAAATACCCCATAATCAGCCCGATTGCCATTGGCACATAGGATACCAAAACCACAGCACCCAAAAAGCTGATGATCAAATGACCTGTCATCATGGCAGCCACCACCACTGTAGAGTACATTAAAATATAATAAGTAATGTGCAGTCCGTAAGCTGCCAGAGCCACTGGCCACAGCCTCAGTCCGCTGGCCCCATTGGAAATCCCCACAAATACAGCCAAAATCTGGCAGATTCCATAGGGAACAGCCAAAATCAAAATCCCGTTCAGAAAATTAGCGGCAAACAGCTTTTCTCTCCTCACCGGAATCCCATGGAAGAAATCCACCTTGCTTTTGGAATTTAAATAAGAAAAGCTGCTCAAACCACAGATCAGGGACGCTGCCATCATCAAAAATACAGTCATCCCGCAATTAAACGAAAGCCACTGGACAAGATTCTTCTCATAGCGGGCCACTCCCACTGCATATTCCATATACTCCTTGATCTCTCCGGCTGTAAATGCCGCCACCACTGGATAGAAAAAGAAGAATCCCAAACTGATCAGCGCCACGGCCCAAATCCGCCTTTTTAAATCCTCTTTCATCAGTTTAAAAAATAAGCTTTTTGATGTCATACCCTACAACCTCCGTTTCACTGATAAAGATTTCTTCCAAAGACAGGGGAATCGTCTCATAAAAGACTGGATTTGCTGTCTGCATGGTATGCTCCACCACACTTAAATCCCCCCGCACCGTCAAAGTCAGAAGACGTCCCCTCCGCTCGGTTTTGATCACCTCAATGCCCTGAAGCTCCTCTGGCTCCATTCCCTCCGCAAGCACACACTGAACCTTATGAATGTTCATCTTCATCTCATCCAAATCCCGGCTTAAAAGAATGCCTCCCTTGTGGAGAAGTCCCACATGGTCACAGATATCCTCCAGCTCCCGCAGATTGTGGGATGCAATGATTGGTGTTAAGTGGCGCTCCTGCATATCATTGGCAAAAATACTTTTCACTGCCTGCCGCATCACCGGGTCCAGCCCGTCAAAGGTTTCATCACAAAACAGATAATCCGTGCCTGCACACACGCCGCAGATTACAGAAACCTGCTTTTTCATGCCCTTGGAAAAGGTGTTGATCTTTCTCTTTTCATCCAGATCAAAGCTTCGCATCAATCCATGAAACCGCTCCTTGTCAAAAGAAGGATAAACCATATTATAATAAACCATCATATCTCTTGGCGTGGCATTGCTGAAAAAATACTGGTCATCCGAAATATAAAAAAACCGCTTCTTTGCCTCTTCATTCTCAAACACTTCCATCCCGTCAATGGTAATCGTCCCCTCGTCCGGCTTTAAAACCCCTGCTGCCATTCGGAGAAATGTGCTTTTCCCCGCTCCGTTAGTCCCAATCAGGCCAAACACGCTTCCGTCCCGGATCTGAGCGTTAATTTTGTCCACTGCCACAATATCATCAAATTTTTTTGTCAGGTTTACTGCCTCGATCATACTGTCATCCCTCCCTTATTCATTCCTGACCTCTGGTGTGTCCCCATCTTCCTTTTTCTTCTCTGGCGGTCCTCCCTCGTCATAAGCCTTATAAGCCATATCCGCAAACTCTCCCCGGTCTATGCCAACGGTTTTTGCCTCTCTGGCAAGAATCTGAAGCTTCTTCTGAAGCTCTGTCTTCCGGGCCTCCTTCAGCTTGCGGATACTTCCCACAAAGCTGCCCCTTCCTTTGATGGAATAGGTATATCCTCTCCGTTCCAGCTCCCCGTAAGCCCGCTGAATCGTATTCGGGTTAATGGACAGTTCCATGGCAAGACCTCTCACAGACGGCATCTGGCTGTCCTCCTCCAGAACTCCCAGCATCATCAATTCCTGAAGCCGCTCTGCCACCTGCTCATAGATTGGCCGGCTGTCCTTTAAATCCAGCAGAATCATTGATATTCTCCTTTCTCTCCAGCCTTAATCACATGTGTTGAATAAGTGTACTAAGATTGTTAATACACTTATACCACAAATTTCCACACAAGGCAAGAATGAAAAAATTACGATTTTATGAAGGAGCCTTAAAAAATCATTAACCACAAAAAAGCTGTCAAAGGTCCATTCCCCTAATGTCCCTTTGACAGCTTTTCTTCACGTTTTATCTGTATCCATTCCCAAAAGCAAGGACAGCTCCTGTCCTTTTGCGCCCTGCCTTATTGGCGCATTCCCCTTAAAATTTGTCCCATTTCCTCAATTGACTGAAAAATCTCATCCGGCTTCACTTCAGAGGCTTCCACATCCTGAAGTTTGGTCTCTCCGGTCAGAACCAGAAATCCCATGGCCCCATTTTTCACTCCAGTTGCCACATCCGTATACAGCCGGTCCCCTACAAAAGCAGTTTTTTCCCTTGCCGCCCCGGTTCTGCCAAGAACCATATCCACTGTCTCCGCAAAAGGCTTGCCAAGGTACTTTGGCTGCATTCCTGTGGAAAGCTGGATTGCCGCGCAGAATGCTCCGCAGTCCGGGATAAAACCATTCTCCACCGGACAGTTGATGTCCAGATGGGTAGCCAGAAAAACAGCTCCATTCCGAATCAGGGTACAGGCCCGCTCCAGCTTCTCATACGTCAGGGTAGTGTCAAACCCAATCACCACCACATCTGCACCTTCCTGCACCAGATGAATGCCCTCCTGGCGGAAGCTTTCCTCCAAAGCCGGCGTTCCCATCAAATACACCTGTTTTCCCGGATAATACTCCTTTAAATACTGGATGGTCACATCCCCTGAAGTCATAATCTGGTCCCGGCGGATTCTGCATTCCATCCCTGCCAGCTTCTCAATATACTTCTCCGGTGATTTGGAAGAATTGTTGGTAAAAAATAAATATTGTTTTCCGCTCTCCTCCACTGCCTTTAAAAAATCCAGGGCGCCGGGAAGAATCTGGTCTCCCAAATAAAAGGTTCCATCCATATCCAACACAAAAAGTTCTGTTTTATCTAAAATCTGTTGCTTATTCATATCACTTTTTCCGATCATTTATTTTCCGGATCTCTGCCGGATCAAACTTATATTTATGGTCATAGGTCAAAAGCCCGTTGGTTTCCTGCTCCACATCCGTCAGCTGAGTATAACAGAATCCGTTCAGCATATCCGATTCGTAGATTGCGCTGATCACCCGGCCATATTCTGCAAGAAAATCTGTCTTGGAAGCCGAGGTATATCCCCACTCTCTGTCATGCTCCCGGATTGCCTCCTCCATGTCTGCCTCTGATTTTTCCTCTGACTTTACGGTAATGCCGCCGCACTCAGTCAGTACCACTGGCTGTCCCTTGTAGGAGCTGCCTTTGGCAAAAAGAAGCTTCTCCATAATCAGATGAAGGCTGTCCACCTTTTTTAGGGCCTCCTTAAAAATGCTGTGCTGCTCCTCATTATCCTTTTCCCCATGCTTGTAGCTATGGAATGCGCAGATATCGGTCTCTGTCATCTCCCAGCCGTCATTGGAAATCACAAGGCGGGTGGTGTCAAGGCCTCTGGCCAGATAATAGAGAGCGCGGGAAAAGTCCTGCTGCTGTCGGTTGCTGTAAATCCTCGGTACGCCCCAGCTCTCATTTAACATGCCCCACACCACAATGCAGGGGTGGTTATAATCCCTGTGAATCACATCCATCCACTCTCTGGTAAAAGCCTCTGCTGCCTGAGGCGTGTAGGACCAGAAGCTGGCCATGGCCTCCCATACCAGAAATCCCATTTTGTCCGCCCAGTAAAGGAACCTGGGGTCCTCCACCTTCTCATGCTTCCTGCATCCATTAAAGCCCATTTCCTTTGACTTGCGGATATCCTCCTGATAATCCTCGTCTGTGGGAGCTGTCACCAGCCCGTCTCTCCAATATCCCTGATCCAGAAGAAGCTTCTGATAATAGGGCTGGTTGTTCAGATACAGCTTACCGTTCTCCACGTGGATCTTGCGCATTCCAAAATAGGTTTCCACATAATCCGTCTGCTCTCCGGTCTCACCGTCATCCACATCAATCCGCACATCATAGAGAATCGGGTTCTCCGGACTCCAGTAATTGCCTGTAAAGTGGAAAGAACCTTCCATGGCCTTTTTCCGAAAAACATCCACGGTTAAACTGTTTCTGGCAGTATTGCACAGCATATTTCCATGGAAAATCTCCTGTTCTCCCAAAAAGATCTTCACATGAACCCGGCTGGGAAGGGCAGATGTGTCCGAAAGCTGATAGTCAATCTTAACCGTTCCCTCATCAATGTCCGGCGTAAAATGAACCCACTGAAGATTCGTGGCTGAAACCGGCTCCAGCCAGACGCTCTGCCAGATTCCCGTGCTGGGCGTATACCAGATAAACTTGGACTCCTCCTCCCAAAACTGCTTTCCTCTTGGGATGCTCTCGTCCTTCAGCGGATCTTCCACCTCCACCCGGACCGTCTCCTCCTGCCAGTTTAAATACCGGGTAATGTCAAAGGAAAAAGAGGTCTGGCCGCCTGTATGGCTTCCCACGCACCGCTCATTGACAAACACACTGCACCGGTAATCCACAGCGCCGAAATGCAGCAGTATTACCTGATCTCTCCACTCGGAGGGAACCGTAAATTTTCTCTCATAGACCACATGGTCTTCTTCAATTCTTTTTCCGATTCCGCTTAACCTGCTTTGACACACAAAAGGAACCTCAATCTGTGTTTTCTCGCTGCCGTATCCAAAGGACCAGCAGCCATTCAGGCTCATCCATTTCTCCCGGACAAATTCCGGACGTGGATATTCTTCTCTCATCTTCCGATCCTCCTATTTAATTCCTGATTGTGTAAATCCCCGTACAATGTACTTGTTGGCAAACATAAAGATCAACATGACCGGAAGCACGGATACCACCGTGGACGCCATCATCAGTCCCGGATTGGTATAGTTCTCGCCCAGCACCAGCGCCGCAATTCCCAGGGTAATGGTCCGGTTCTCATTTCTGCTGATCACAAGAGATGGCCACAGATAGCTGTTGTACAGTCCAAGGAATGTGATAAACGCCTGGGTAACAATCACCGGTTTCACGGACGGCACCACAATATGCCACAACACCTGGAACACATTGGCGCCCTCCACAAAGCCTGCCTCCTCCAGCTCCTTTGGAAAAGCCAGAAGAAAATTATAAATCAGATAAATACACATGACGCCAGACCCTGAAGGCAGGATTAACGGCCAGAAGGTATTTAACCCTCCTACCTGCTTAAACATATAAAACAGCGGGAAAAACGTCACAATCTCCGGAATCGCCATCGCCCAGATCAGAGCCACCAGGATGAACTTTTTCCCAGGCACCGGAAGCCTTGCCAAAGCATAGGCTGCCAAAACGCTGGTTACAATCCGAAGGGCTGTGCCTGCACAGGTAACTACAGCTGTATTGCCCAGCCACCGGAGCACGGGAGATGTGGAAGTATTCATAAACAGCTCCCGGTAATTTTCCATGGTCCACGTCTTTGGCAGCAGCGTGGTGGATGTAACGGATTCTGCTATCCCCTTAAAGCTGGTAAAAATCATGAACATCAGGGGCAGGAGAAACAGATACGCTACAATACAGGCAATGATAACCAGAAATATTTTATTCATGTTCTTTGTTTTCATTGTTCTCTCCTCCTATCTGAGTTCTTCTTTTTCTTTGGTCAGGTAATATTGTCCCACCGAGCACAGCACAATCACAATTCCCATCAAAATGGTCATGGCGCTTCCCACACCCAGATCATTCCGGTCCATAATGGTGGAGGTGATCATCATAATCATGGGCTTTGTACTTTCGCCCGGTCCGCCCTGAGTCATCAGCCTTGTCTGGCCGTACACATTAAAGGAGGCAATAATCGTGGTCATCAGCACAAAGAAAAATACGTTTTTAATTCCGGGAAATATAATGTACCGAAGCTGAGTTCCAAATCCTGCCCCGTCAATGGCAGA
>CATLIJ010000107.1 GCA_949948825.1 uncultured Clostridiaceae bacterium | reverse complement strand
CATCGGTTTTAAATTTTTATTGAGCCTGTCCACCATCCAGGCAATCCGCTTTTCCCGTCCGTCATCTGTCTTTGCATCCAAATATGCCCGCGTGTAGGTTTTCTTTACAGATGGGGACATAGCCTCAAAATTAGTGCTGGCAAGCTCATATTCTTTGAGCAGGGCAGACAGCTGAGCAATCTGTTCTTCAGTCACTACTATAGAATATCACTCATTATACGCTCCTTTATTCTATATCAATCAGTTTTGCAATCTCCTCGACTGTATCCAAAAGCACATGGAACTCCAGCCCTTCTGCATAACTGTTTTCCGCTGCGTAATTCCGCCACAAGCTGTAAAGTGCAGTTTCCTCACGCATATCCCTCATGATCTCCTTCCAGTCTTTCAGCATATCCATTGATTCTCTTTTGACAGCAGTATGCTCTATCGCCATTTTTAAGATATCCGGTCTGACGCTGTCTCTGCGCTCATGATAGAGGACATGAAGATCATAAAAATCCCTGGCTCTTGTATTTCCTATATTTCTGTGGATAATAGTTTCATACTTCTCTGCCAAAACCGTTTCAAGCGTGTAAGCCATAATCGGTATCGATTTATCCTCAAATATAAATGGATAATCATACTGAATGGCTGCCGGAGTGATCTTATCTCCTGTTGTAACATCCACTTTCATGGGACTGTTTATTTTCCCATACTTCGCTGCTATATGAATACGAAAATTATTATAGACATCCTCTTCACGGATTGGCTCTATGCGCTGATATTCAAAGGTTATCCCGTCACCTGTATCAATGGCAAGAATCTCTTTGAAAATTTTGACGATTTCATCTTCCTCCATCTACACTCCTCTTACGGTCGTATCCATATCCATTGTGGTTCTGGCTCCAACTCCAATCATAGAAGAAATCAGCAAACCGCCTTTCAGGATAAAAATCTGTGCATAAGGAGATACGGAAAGCCGCTCCAAAATGCGTTCAAACATAAACATATGTTGTACATCCAAAGCTCTCAGATTATTGTTTGCTGCAAAATTCCGAATTGCTCCCTTTAGCTGTTCTGGTGTTTTCATTACAATACCTCCATATAAGCTCTGATTTTTTCCTCAATCCTGAAGGCTTTTCCATACTTCAGCAATTTACGGACATCCGGCCGATTTTTGAAATAATCCTTAATTGCCTGAATATACAGCTGCTTTTCGATATGGTTTCGATCCTTGATCAGATCGCAAAGACAACGCTCTTTGTCATACAAGCGGATCACAGCTCCCTGCGGAGACTGTGTTTCTGTAATACCAAGATTGTATAAGCCCTTCATAACATAATGAGCCTTTATTTTTTGATTATCTCGTAATAATCTAGAAATATTTTCTCCCTGTGGAACTGAAATGTCAAACATATGCGGGATTATGTCCGTCAATCCCCAAACATAAAGAGCTGTACCGTATGAAAAAACAAGGCTGGAACATTGAACCTGAAGCAATGCAAACTCATCAATATCAGCTTCCGCCGGAACAAAAATACCCTTTCGAACTCGCTCCAATAAGCCATTATCAACATATTTTTTTATGATGCTGCGGCTGATTCCAGCTGCTTCAATCTGCGACGTTTTTACAAAGCCATTGCTTTCAGCTGCTATCGACTCAATTTTATTATAAATCTCATCCATAAGCATCACCTCTCTGCATCTTGTTACATTCTTTCTTTATATTGAAACATTTTAAAGAATAAATGTAAATATTTTTTCAGGAAGTCAATAATTCAGCCAGATCCATCCAAAATTCCATTTTTTGATTTGCCCAGTCATTGCCAAGTCCATGTACCTGTGTGGCTTCTCCAAAAATATGCCAGATTTTATGATTCTCTCGATATATTCTTTTAGACAGTCCTCAACAATGTTCCATTCTACGTTCCTTCTTCCTTTGAATCTCAGGTCATTGATGATTACAATGCTTTTGCCGTCAGCATCCTTTATAATATCAACTTTCTTATCCATTCTCCCGAGAAAACACCTTCAACACCTGCTCCGCACACTGCTTCCAGGTAAACCTCTCTGCCACTTTTTCATACCCTCTCTGAATCATAGCCTCTGTCCGCGCTGGTTCTGACAACAGCCTTCTGGTTATCTCCGGCAACTGATCAAGAGCCTTTAAATCATACAGTCCAATATCCACTCCATCGGTAAAGTTCTCATCAATCCAGCTGCTGGAATCCGTCAGCGGCAGGGAATGCTGCAAAAGAATATTAAATATACGGTCATGAGTTCCTGCCTTAAACCAGGGCATTACATTCAGATTGATTTTTGCATTTGCCATGTAGGAAAGTGTCTGTCCGTAAGGAATCCGGTCATCAATCCGATGGACATTGGAACAGTGAATGGAAGGATGGTTTTCCCAGCCCCGCCCTAAAAGATAAAGCTCAAACCCATGGTCCGCAAGAACCTTTACCACCTGTTCCCGCTGATGCATCCGAATGGCCCAGTCCACATACTCTGAACACCTTAAAAGATTTCTTAAGGTTTCATCCGGAACTGTCCAGCCAAACTGTTCCAGAATATCCAGCACAGCCTGTTCTGTGGTCACATTGCTGTTCTCCAGAAAATGCCCGTACATAGCCTGATAGAACCGGTACAAATCACTGTTTTCTGTGAATACCTGTTTTAACTCCTCAAATTTATCCTGAGGACGGTAATAGGTACCTGTAAACAGCAGATCATACTTTCTCTTTTCAAAAGGAATCACCGGTGCGCCAGGGGAAGGCAGAACTCCGGCATGGGGCATAAACTCCACAAAAGGCACCTGATTGGCAAAATACTTTTTTACATACTCCACATGATTTCTGTCACAGCAGAACAGGTAGTAATGTTCCGGATGCTTCTCTAAGGCCGGATGAAAGCGCAGGGGATGGTCCATAAGAATATCCACTGCCTTTGCCTGATACTTATTCCAGATTTCAATAAAAAAGTCATCCCGAAGACCCCACCCGTCAAAACAGATTACCCCCTGGACCCCTCTTGAAAGGAACTGGGCAAAATCCCCATAGGAATGCCCCGCAGAGCCAAGGGGATTTACTGAATCCAAAATAAAAACCTCATGCCCCCTTGCTGTAAGCTCCCCTGACAGCTGATCCGTAAAAAAATTAAAAGACTCCACCTCCGAATAAAACATCACCACTCGCATCTGCCTGATCTCCTTTCCTGACTTAGGAACCGTTTCTTACAAATCCATCCCTCACTACAGCACATCCGAAAAATGCGGACGCAGCCTTTTAAACATTTTAAGCCCCATAAGCAGCACAGCCAATGTGACAAACCAGAAGAAAATCGTAAGCTTAGGCCGCTGCCAAAACCAGTCCCCGGTCAGCATACTGTCCCGGTACCCCACACAAACATAATAAAACGGATTCAGCTTTAATATGGGTATCACCCAGGGAGCGCTCTTTTCAAACATGGTTTCATGGTACATAATCGGTGTCAGCCACATGCCAAATTGAAGGCAGATGCTGACAATCTGAGCCATATCCTTAAAAAACACCTGAACCGCACAGGTAAAATAGCCGATTCCCAAAGCCAGCATGGAAGCTGCAAAGGAATAGTATAAAATCTGAATCCATGTAAAAAACGGAGTCCACCTGTAACATCCAAATACAAGAAGCATGATCAGCACAAAAAAACCATGCACCATCAGGCAGGAAATAAGCTTAATCAGCGGCAGAATCTCCACCTGAAACACCACTTTTTTTACCAGATAATTGTATTCCTGAAGACAGCCTGTAATATTGTTTAAAGCTTCACTGTAAAAGAACCAGGGAACAATTCCCGGCACCAGCCAGAGCACATAAGGCGCTCCAGGCACGGGAGGCTCATTCTTAAACCCGATCTGGAAAACAAAAAAATAAATCAAAACCGTCACCATCGGCTGAACAAACATCCAGACCATTCCAAAATAGGAGCCTACAAACCGTTTTCTGAAATCTGCTTTTGATAAATCCCATATCAGTCTCCGTTTCCTGGCAATCTCCCTCACCAATGAAACTACATACGCCATAACTGCCTGTCCTCTCTTATCCGTGTTATGATGTTGGGGTCAAAAGGTTTTTGATCCCTATGATACTTACAAGCATACCATTCCTTCCGTCTAAAACCGGAATGTATCCGAAAGTCCTCCCCATTTCTTATCCTTGTCGGATAAAATCAGCTCCACCCCTTCCTGCAAGGGCCAGCAAATCCCAATCTGAGGATCATCCCAGGCAATTCCGCCTTCATCTCCCGGATGATAAAAGTCCGTACATTTGTAGGCAAACTCTGCCTCCTCTGACAGCACTAAAAATCCATGGGCAAATCCTTTGGGAATATAAAACATCTTCTTATTTTCAGCGGACAGCTCCACTCCGAACCATTTTCCAAAGGTTTTAGAGTCTGCCCTCAAATCCACTGCCACATCAAACACATGCCCCCGAAGGACTCTTACCAGCTTTCCCTGAGGATACTGCTTTTGATAGTGAAGTCCCCGGAGAACCCCCCTGACAGACATGGACTGGTTGTCCTGAACAAACTCCAGATCCAGTCCAGCCTCCTGAAAATCCTTCTGATTATAAGTTTCCACAAAATATCCCCGCTCATCATTAAAAACGGTTGGTTCAATCACACACAAGCCTTCTATGTCACACCTGGTCACCTGAATCTTTCCCATCTCTCTGCTCCTTTACTAAACAATGTTATCCGCAGTCACGCTGCCTTTTCCCAATTACACCCTACATCACTTACTTCCTCTGTTCTATCCTACACACGTATACTGACAGTACTGAAAATCCTCATCACCACATAAGCATTCATACCATACATTCCATACAAAATCCCCCGCTGCCCGCACCGGGTCAGCACAATGGTATCATTTTTCAGCGACATCAGAAAAATCGGAAGAAACGGCAGAAAATACCTCCCCTGAACGCCGCTTATTACACTTGAACTGACCGGAGTCCAGGCAATCAGCATGGAAAGCATCAAAGCACCCATACAGGACAGACACAAAAGCCAGATCCACAGCCTTCTCCCTCCAATCAGCACCAGCTTCTCTCCTGGCTTCCGGAACGCAAGACATAGAAGGCAGCCAATAAATGCCAATACCAGCAGATACGGCACATTCAATACCGGGTCCAGATTCCCAAGACAATATCCAATCATGGACATGAGATACCCCTGGCTCTGGCTTGCCAGAGTATTATAAAAAAGCTGTATGGTCCTCCGGGGCTGATGCAAAAGCATTCCCAGGCTGTATCCGGTCTCCTCTGCCCATCCAATATAATTCTCTGTCTCCGGAGCCGCATAAGCGCTTACCACCTGACGGTTGATCAATACCATTACCACTGCCCAGGCCCCCAGCACAAGTCCTGCTGACAAAGCCCATTTCTTCCAGCTGCCGAACTTTTTGGCTGGAATCAGAAGACATAGCCCCATAAACACAGAATAAACCATTTTACAGGGACCTGCAAGAGCCATGACAGTAGCCAGAACTGCCACGTCTCTTCCTTTTACCCTTTCTGCTGCAAATGCCAGATCCAGACAGCAGGCAGTAAAATAAAACATCCATGCCAAAATCCACACATCATAAGAAAAGGTACCTGACAGATGAAGTGTCATAGGCAATAATCCCCCCCCTGCCAGGATTTCTTTGCCAAAAGGCGCTTTTTGTATGGACAGTCCGGTCATGGCCACAAAAAACAGCAGATTCCCGATTCTTCCCAAATAGGCCAGCCACACGCTGTTTAAGTTCAGAATCCGCGCCAAAGAAATTCCCAGAGCCTGGGGAATATATGCTGCAGGCGTAGTCACCACCGGAGGATAGGGGGACACTGCCAGATGCTCTGCTTCCCCGTCCCGAAGAGCCTTTTGCCCATTGTGAAATGACTCATAAATCAGCCGGTAGGTTTCCTCTGTCAAAACCTGTCCAAGAATAACAGCTGGCTTGGATTCGTCCTTTGTCCCGACCATAGTCCAATATCCATCCTCCTCACCGTACACATATTCCCCATGGCTATCTTCCAGGAACCAGTCCTGGCCCCGCACCAGCACATGGCCGTCCCTGCTGTTGGACGGCTGGCCAAGAATATGATTGGACAGCTGATAGGCACTGATGTAATGGCTGATTTCATCCGGCCCGGAAAGAGGAGGAAACACGAGCAAATACAGCACTCCCATGGAAAGTCCGGCCACAGGATAAATCTGCTCCAGCTTCCACTGCCTTCCCCCGGGTTTTCCAAGAAACAGCCATCCAAGCAGACCGGTAAGGACTAAGACCGCCCCCATGAGCATTTTGTAATTGCCTGTCAGCCAGGTATCTCCACACACCTCTGCCCCTGCCTGTACCTCTCCATAATGCCACAGGCCCAGGACAAAAAGCCCTGTCATTGTGGCAGCCCAAAGCCAGTCAATCTGCCTTATCCCCTTTTCTGTCCAAAATTTTCTCACTGCTTCGTTCCCTTTCTTCCTGCTCCTTTTCCCGGATTGCCATGATCTGCACCAGCTCCTTTAGCTTTGTCTCCAGCTGGGAAATATGAATGGTCATATCAAAAACCTTCACAATCAAAAGGAATATGGCAAACAAAAACAAAAAATTGGCTGTAGAATAGATGCCCAGGCAATGGGCAATCAAATCTGCCACAGGCGGACAAATGCTGAAAACAATCAGCACCAAAGCCAATACAATCCAGAAAATGGCGCTTTCAATCTCAACCTTTGACTGGCGGATTTTGCGCATCATCTGCAAAAATGTTGCCACAGAGGCCAGAATCAACACAATGCGCAATGTCATGGTCATCATAAAATATCCCTTTCCTTTTCCCAATACGCTGGGTTCATGGTACACAGACGAATCAGAGCCTTTGGAAGAATCCGATACATTTTTCCCATCCGGTAGCCTGCATATTTGCACGCGCTTCCTGCGATTAAAGCCGGTATCTGCCATACCTCTCTCCGGCCTGCCAGCCAAAGGGCTGTATCTTTCACCAGCCGGAGCCCCTCCCCTTCTGACAAGATTCCTCCAAACACCTCCGGATGGTCTGCCTGGGACACTGCCAGATCAAAATTGCGCTTAAATTGCTGTAAAAACGTCAGGTTGTGGGAATGAATCACTCTGGCCCCGGCAGCATAGGCAATCCCGTATCCAGCCTGTACTGCCCCGGCAGCATAAATCATATCCTCATTAAATATCACCTGCTCCACAAATCCCCCCAGCTTTTCAAATACATCTCTCCGGTAGGCGCAGCACACATTGGAGGCAAAATACGTCTTTATCCCCAGCCTGGGCAGATCCTCCTTTGTCTTTACACAGCTTTTATCCGGATAATTAAAGGTCCTGGCAAACCGTTCCAGACTGGAACAGTCCTTGTCCGGCATCTGCCTTCCATAAGCCACAGCCATAATCTCTCCCTGACTTCCTCTCCAATCCAGGGCCTCCACCAGTCTCTCAATCACCCGCCTGCCTTTAGGAACCGCGTCATGGGTCATAAAAACCATAATATCTCCCCCGGACAGCCCAGCCCCCATATTCCTTGTTCCGCCATGATCAAACTCTCTCCGGGATATGTGATAAACCTCCAGGTTCTCTGCCCTCCTGCCATACTCTGGCTTCCAGTACTTTTCCTCCGTGTTGATCACAATAATCCGGTTGATGGGATAAGTCTGCTGTCCCAGCCGTTTTATCAGTCTGGCAAACCGGCGGTCCGGCTTGTATGTGGGAATAATCACATCCACAATCAGCCTTTTTCCAGGCTTTGCTCCTATTTCTGCCATGCTTCACCTCTTTTATCCACAAAATAACAGATCCACGCCCCTGCAATAAATCCTGCTGCCATAATGACCATCAGCACCAGATAAACCCACGCTGCTCCCAAAATGCCCCCCTGTTTCACAAATGCAGG
>CATLIJ010000106.1 GCA_949948825.1 uncultured Clostridiaceae bacterium | reverse complement strand
CTCTATGCGCCTACTGGAGGAATTGTATGTCCTTTTGGATTGACCATCGCTCTGGCAGAGAATGCCTGTGACAATGGAGTGGAGTTTTTGTTTAACACCAAAGTTGACAATGTAGTAAAGACTGAACACGGATATGATCTTAACACCGGCGATGGTGTGATTCATACCACCTATGTAATCAATGCCGCAGGAGTTTATGCAGACGAGATTCACAATATGGTCAGCGGGAGAAAATTACATATTACCCCAAGAAAGGGTGATTATTGTCTCCTGGACAAGGAAGCAGGAAATCATGTGCATCACACCATTTTCCAGCTTCCAGGCAAGCTGGGAAAAGGAATTTTGGTGACTCCCACGATTCACGGAAATCTTCTTACCGGACCTACGGCAAAGAATATTGAGGATAAGGAAGCCACAGCCACTACTGCAGAGGAGCTGGCAGAGATTATGGAAAAGGGCAGTGTCAGCGTAAAGAATGTTCCCTTCCGTCAGGTGATCACCTCATTCTCCGGACTGCGCGCCCATGAAGATGGAGATGATTTCATTGTGGGAGAGGCAGAGGATGCACCCGGATTTTTTGATGCGGCAGGAATTGAGTCTCCCGGACTGACCTCTGCGCCGGCCATTGGAGTCTATCTGGCTGAAGAGGTTGCAAAAAAGGCGGGAGCTGCAAAGAAGGCAAACTGGAACGGCAAGCGCAAGGGCTTTGTCCGTCCGGAAAAGATGACAATGGAACAGCGTGCTGCTTTGATCAAAGAGCATCCTGAGTATGGGACCATTATTTGCCGCTGTGAAGGCGTCAGCGAGGGCGAGATTATGGATGCCATCAACCGTACATTGGGAGCAGTTTCCTTAGACGGCATCAAACGCCGGGTACGGCAGGGAATGGGCCGGTGTCAGGCAGGCTTCTGCACTCCGAGAACCATGGAGATTCTTGCAAGAGAGCGCGGCATGGAGATGGAAGAGATTTGTAAAAACGCACCCGGTTCCAATATGTTGACCGGTCAGAAATAGGAGGGCAGCGATATGGAAAAGCATGATATTGTAATTATCGGAGGAGGTCCTGCAGGGCTTGCGGCTGCGGTGGCAGCAAGAAAGGCAGGCATTCAGGATATTCTGATCCTGGAGCGGGATGGCTGCCTGGGAGGAATTTTAAACCAGTGTATTCACAATGGTTTTGGACTGCATACCTTTAAGGAAGAACTGACCGGACCAGAGTATGCGTCTCGTTATATTGATATGGTGGAGGCGGAAAAGATTCCTTATAAGCTGAACACCATGGTTATTGATATTAACAAGGATAAGGAAGTGACTGTGATTAACCGGGAAGATGGCCTTACCACCATTCAGGCAAAGGCAGTGATTCTGGCTATGGGCTGCAGAGAACGTCCCAGAGGCGCTCTGAACATTCCCGGATATCGTCCGGCAGGAATTTATTCAGCAGGAACTGCTCAGCGGCTGATGAACATTGAAGGCTTCAGCGTGGGCAGGGAGGTTGTAATCTTAGGCTCCGGTGATATTGGACTGATCATGGCCAGAAGAATGACTTTAGAGGGCGCCAAGGTAAAGGTAGTGGCAGAGCTGATGCCTTATTCCGGCGGTCTGAAGAGAAATATTGTACAGTGCCTGGATGACTATGGGATTCCGTTAAAGCTCAGCCATACAGTTGTGAATATTGAAGGCAAGGAGCGGGTGACAGGCATTACCATTGCAGAGGTGGGGCCGGACCGGAAGCCCATTCCGGGAACCGAGGAGCACTATACCTGCGACACACTGCTTCTGTCTGTGGGCCTGATTCCGGAGAACGAATTAAGCCGGAGCATTGGCATTCAGATGAGCCGGATTACTTCCGGACCAGAGGTGAATGACCAGTTAGAGACCAGCTCTGAGGGTGTGTTTGCCTGCGGAAATGTGCTTCATGTACATGATCTGGTGGACTATGTGTCTGAGGAAGCCACACTGGCAGGAACCAATGCTGCAGCTTATGTGAAAGCCGGTGAGGAGAAGAGCGATTGCCATGTGGTGACATTAAAGGCAGAAAACGGGGTACGGTACACAGTGCCTCAGACCCTGGATGTAAATCATATGCAGGATAAAGTGACGGTTCGTTTCCGGGTGGCAGATGTGTATAAGGACCGGTATATCAGCGTTTATTATGACGGGGTCCAGGTTTCCAAAAAGAAGAAAAAAGTTCTGGCTCCCGGTGAGATGGAACAGGTTATTTTAAAGAAGGACAGCTTTGGAGAATATCCGAATCTGAAGAATATTGTGATTTGTACGGAGGTGGAATAATATGGAGACAAGAGAATTAATCTGTATTGGGTGCCCGCTTGGATGCCCGCTGACAGTCCGTATAGACGGGGAGAATGTGGAGGTGAGCGGTAATACCTGTAAAAGAGGAGAGGATTATGCTCACAAGGAAGTGTTAAGCCCTACCCGGATTGTGACCTCCAGCGTACATGTCAACGGAGGAGAGCTTTCCATGGTTTCTGTAAAGACCAGGGAGGATATTCCCAAGGGGAAGATCTTTGATATTATGAAGGAAATCAGAGAAGCTTCCGTGGAAGCTCCTGTAGCAATCGGCGATGTGGTCATTGAGAACTGTGCAGGTACCGGAATCCCGATTGTGGCTACAAAAAATGTGGCCAAGGTTTAAGGAAGAAGCATCAGGATTCATTACCCTTTTTCTGCGGGAATGGTTTGAAGTGCCGCCGGAGACTTACTTCGGCGGCATGGTTTTTCCAGGAATGTTATGGGTCAGACCGGCGGAAGCTGGTAGGCATACCGAAGAAAGGTCCGCAGGGCCTTTGTGCGGGTCGTGTAGGACAGAACCAGCAGACAATAGGCGTCCATGCCGTCATAGGCAGGGTCCTGGAGAAATCGGGAGGCCTGGAGATTCAGGCAGCAGGCTTTTCTTGTATTGGTGCCGTCTGTCACATAGATCAAATCATTTCTGGTTAAAGCCTGTAAGGCATCATCCTCAGACAGTAAATCTTCCAGGTCATATAAGGAAAAGGAATTGGCATAGTACATAGCCAGGTCCTGCGGGACTACCAGAAAGTCCAGTTCCCGTGCAGCTGTGTAAGCAACAATTTTGCCCTGGCTGGCAGCATGATATTCGCTGCCAGAGTCCAGATCCACAAATAGAGAGTCTTCAAAGGCAATCCGATGATTTGACGCAGTGCCAGAGTAATCAGAAAATTCCTGAATCAGTCTGTCAGCGGGAAACAGATTTTGACGGTCATTGACAAAAAAGCCCTGAAGGTCAATAATCTGATGGCTTTTATAATACAGATCTCCCATATAAAACAGCAAAAGAAGCAGCACAAAGCCAAGGAAAAAATAGCCTTTGTAATAATCCCGTATAAAACGGAGTTTTTGGGAAAATGTAAGAGTCTTTAAAGTTTCCCGGTCCCTTTTCCAGCTTTGAATGATACGGCAGTTTTTGAACATAATTGTAACCTCCTGAAAAAAGTATATCATATTTCCTGACAAATTTGTAGAATTTTTGCAGGAAGCAGCAACACAGAAAGGAAGAAAATCTATGAATTTCAGCGCCAATGGTTTGTTTAATCCGGAAAACCGGTTTTGGGTTTTTATGGAAAAGATCATGAATCTTTGTGTGATTGGTTTCCTGTGGCTGCTTTTTTCTCTTCCGGTTATTACCATCGGTGCATCTACCACAGCTCTTTTTTCCTATACATTAAAATTAACTAAAAATGAAGAGGGATATATTTTTAAAAGCTTCTGGAAAAGCTTTCGGGAAAATTTTGTTTTGTCTACAGTTTTGTGGCTGGCAGCTGCAGCAGCAGGTTTGTTTTTGACTGTAGATTTGTATGCCTGTCAGTTTTTGCCGGTAAAGGGAGCCATTCAGTGGGGGATTCGGGTGATTTTGGTGAGCTTGTTGTTTGTCTATTTTCTAACAGTAATTTACTTGTTTCCTCTGATTGCCTCTTTTCCGGTGTCGTTTAAAAAGGCATTGGGCAGCGCTTTTGTCATGGGAGTGGGCAATCTTTATGTGTCTGTGACAATTTTGGTTATTTATGGGATTTTTGGGGTGATTGCCTGGTTTATACCGGTTCTTTTTATGGTTTGGTTTTCATTGGCCTGCTATTTTGCCTCTCACTTCTTTTACTCAGTGTTTGAAAGGTATTTATCAGAAATAGATAAAATATCTAATCCATAAGAAAAAAGACAGGGAAATATTGTGAAAAATTAATCAATATATTTTGAGAGTTGTTATTTTGATAATATAAAATATTGAAAAAAAGACCAGGTAATAAAAATAAATTTGTAAATTTTGACAAAAAGTACTTGCAAGATAAAGGGATTTGTGATACTATAACACTATCACAAATTAAATATGGTCTGCTGCAGAGAGAATGAGATAAGGCAAATCGTGAATCCATAGTAAGGTGTTTTATAATTGTCTACGTCTCTTTTTTTGTGCATTTTTCCGGGAATGGCAACCCCTGGATCATGGAGGCCAGGAACGGAACTGATTGCAGGTATGACCATAAAAATTTAAAGAAAGGGGAAAGATATTATGAAAAAGAAGGTTGCACTGCTGCTGGCAGCGGTCATGGTGACAAGTGCGGTTTCCGGATGCAGCGGAGGAGGCTCTACGGGAAAGGCAGCAGTGGGGGGAGGCAATGGGTCCGCTGAGACAGAGGCAGGAGGGGAGACAGCTCCTGTGGACCCGGCTCAGTATGAGGTGACAGAGCCCATCACCATTAAGTGGTGGCATGCTTTGGAGGATCAGTATTCTGCCACAGTGGATAAGGTAGTCAGTGATTTTAACAATTCTCAGGATCTGATTACAGTGGAGGCAGAGTATATTGGAAGCTATTCCAAGCTGAATGAAGCGTTGGTGGCTGCTCATGCGGCTGGAACAGATCTGCCTGCAGTGACTGTGGCCAACACGCCGTATGTGGCAGAATATGGGGCAGGTGGCCTGACGGAAGACCTGACTCCTTATATCAAAGCTACGGGTTATGATATTGAAGATTTTGGAGATGGTATGGTGGAGGCGGCAAAATATAACGGAAAGCAGGTTTCTCTTCCGTTTTTAATTTCCACACAGATCATGTATTACAATAAGGATATGGCAGATGAGATGGGGATTACCATGCCGACAACCTGGGATGAGATGGATGCTTTTATGGAGAAAGGAACCAAGAAGGCTGCTGACGGCTCCACAGAAGTATATGCTACCATTATTCCCGGCTGGGATCAGTGGTATTTTGAAACCTTTTACCTGAATCAGGGCGTGAACATTATTAATGAAGATCAGGTGACAACTGATCTGGGAGATGAGAAGGCAGTTGCCATAGCACAGAAGATTCAGGACTGGTGCAATGCAGGCTATACTTACTGGACCGGCACAGCAGAGGATGCTTCCTCCAATATGAGACAGAACTTTATCTCCGGCAAGGCATTGTCCGTGGTACATACCAGCTCTCTTTACAACAACTATGTGGATCAGTGTGATTTTGAGATTGGCATGTCCTGGCTTCCCGGAGCAGACACCAAGAATCAGGAGATCGGCGGATGTGTGCTGCTGATTCCCTCCAAGAATGATCAGGCCACAAAGAATGCTGCATGGCAGTTCTTACAGTATCTCTGCAGCAAGGAGGTCAACATGACCTGGGCAGAGGGAACCGGCTATATGCCGACCAGAAAATCTGTGCTGGAGACAGAAGAGGGCAAGGCTTTCCTGGAGAAGAAGCCAGCCTTCCAGGCAATCTTTGACAATCTGGATCTGATCAATCCCAGAATCCAGCATAAGGGATGGTCTCAGCTGGCCACCATCTGGAAGAACATTATGGCTGAGGTCATGATGGAAGGCGGAGATGTACAGGCGGGAATGGAGCAGATGGCAGACGAGATCAATGATGTTCTGGCAGATGCATAATACATGAAGCCATATTAATCAATAAGCCGGTTATCCTGTCTCTTAAGGGACAGAGATAACCGGGGAATGTCAGGGGGCTTTCTATGAATGAGAAAAAAATCAACCCAAGAAAGATTTCGGCAGTAAAGGATTTTACCTGTGTGCTTCCGGTTTTGATTTTTCTTGCGGTGTTCACTTATTATCCGATTGTGGAGCTGCTTCGGATCAGTTTTACGGACTGGAATCTTTTAAATGATACGTGGCAGTATGTGGGATTTAAAAACTGGAACTGGCTGTTTGCAGGTTCTGGAAACAAATATTTGTGGAACTCTTTAAAGGTTACGGTTTTGTATTCCATTGGTGAGCTGAGTATTACTTTAATCGGAGGTATGATTTTTGCTCTGATTTTTAACCGCATGACCAACAGCTTTGCAGCCATGAGAGCTGTGATCTTCATGCCGAAATATGTGGCTATGTCATCAGCAGCTGTGGTATTTTTGTGGATTCTTAATACGGACAGCGGTATTTTTAACTACCTGCTTTCCTTAATCGGAGTAAGTCCGGTAGACTGGCTGGGCGACCGGAATATGGCCTTGATTTCCGTGCTGATGCTGACCGGATGGCGGTGTATTGGTTATGGCATGATGGTCTATCTGTCTGCCATGATGGGAATTGCCACAGATTACTATGAGGCGGCGGCTCTGGACGGAGCCAATGCAGTGCAGAGATTTTTTAAGATTACTCTGCCCATGCTGTCTCCTACCACTTTGTTTTTGTTTGTTACCACATTCTTGTCCTCCATGAAGGTATTCCAGTCAGTAGATATTCTGACCCAGGGGGGACCTTACCGTTCAACAGAAGTATTTGTGTATAACATTTACCGTTATGCCATGGTGGATTTCCGTATGGACCGTGCTTCTACAGTGGGTATTTTCTTCTTTGTCCTGCTGCTGATTGTGACAGTGGCGACCATGAAAGTATCCAACGGCAATGTAACTTACGATTCATAAGGGGGGACAGTTATGAGTGCAGAGACAACCATCAGTGCGGATGTAAGGAATGAGTCCGCCAAAAGAAAAAAGAAGATTATGGCAGCCATCCAGTGGGTTCTGGCTATTATTGTCCTGATTGTGATTGTGTTTCCCATTTACTGGATGTTAGTGTCCTCCGTTAAATCACAGGAGGAGATTTTGCTGGCAACACCGACCTTATGGCCAAAAGAGTTTCATTTTGAAAACTATGTAAATGTATTAAACCGGGGTAATTTTGCAAAATATTACTGGAATACAACGGTTATGACTGCTGGAATTCTGATTGCTCAGGTAGTTACCGGAATCTTTGCTGGTTATGGATTTTCCAAAGGAAAATTCAAAGGCCAGGGATTATGCTTTATTATTGTACTGGGCGCTTTGATGATTCCGCTGCAGGTTACGTTTATTCCCATTTACATTATGATGGCGAACTGGGGAATGTCTGATACCTTCCTGGGCCTGATCCTGCCGGAAGCGGTATCTCCCTATTACATCTTCATGCTGCGGCAGACCTTTATGTCCATTGACGACAGCTATATTGAAGCGGCTCGTATGGACGGCCTGGGGCGTGTGGGGATTATTACCAGAATTCTGGCGCCTATGTGTAAATCCACTTTGTTTACAGTGACCCTGGTGACATTTACCAATGGCTGGAATGCATATTTCTGGCCCAAGATTATTGCAAAGGGAGAGTCCAGACGGGTATTGACCGTTGGTCTGGCATATTTGAAGAATACCTTTGCAGGCGGCGAGTCCATGAATAACCATGAGATTATGGCAGGCGCTGTGCTGGCTGTGGTGCCGGTAATCATTCTGTTCTTTATTTTCCAGAAATATATGCTGACTGGTTATTCCAAGGCAGCGATGAAGTAAGCAAATGGAATGGTTCCATATGGCACAGATAAAATGAAATCAGAAAAGAGGATATTAGATTATGAAGGTATATGCCCATAGAGGATACAGCGGAAGGTATCCGGAGAATACCATGCTGGCATTTGAAAAGGCAGCTCTGACGGGCTGCGACGGAATTGAGCTGGATGTTCAGCTGACGAAGGACGGTACAGTGGTGGTGATTCATGATGAGGCAGTGAACCGGACTACAGGCGGAAGCGGATATGTGAGGGATTTTACCTGG
>CATLIJ010000105.1 GCA_949948825.1 uncultured Clostridiaceae bacterium | reverse complement strand
AGAACATATTTCAAATGGAGGAACAAAACCATGAGAGTATCAATTTGTATTGGAAGTGCATGTCATTTAAAAGGATCCAGAGAGATCATTCAAAAGCTTCAGTCCTTAGTAAAAGTCAATAACCTGACTGACCAGGTAGACTTAAACGGCGCCTTCTGCAGCGGCAACTGCGTCAACGGAGTCTGTGTAACCATAGACGGAGAACTGTTCTCCCTGTCTCCAGAGACCACCGAAGAATTTTTCAACAAAGAAATCAAGGGGAGGCTCTGATATGGCAGCAATCATCGACTTCAAAGCAACCAAATGCCGCCACTGCTATAAATGTGTCCGCAACTGCGAAGTCAAGGCCATCATGGTAAAAGACGGACGGGCTGAGATCATGCCGGAAAACTGCGTCCTGTGCGGCCGCTGTCTTCAGATCTGTCCCCAGTCAGCAAAAACCCTGATCAGCGACTTGGGCAAAGTAAAAAGCTACATAGCAAGAGGCGAAAAAGTAGTAGTTTCCATAGCTCCGGCCTATATGGGCCTGTTAAAATACCATACCATCGGCCAGGTCCGTTCCGCTCTGTTAAAGCTGGGATTTACCGATGTGCGGGAGACCTCGGAAGGCGCTGCCCTGGTGACAGCAGAATACGCCAGACTTCTGGAAGAACATACAATGGACAATATTATTACCACTTGCTGCCCCAGCGCCAATGACCTAATTGAAAAATACTATCCCCAGCTGATTCCCTATATGGCGCCTGTGGTTTCTCCCATGATTGCCCACGGAAAGCTATTAAAACAGGAATTAGGCAAAGACGTAAAAGTAGTATTTTTAGGTCCCTGTATTGCCAAAAAACAGGAGGCTCAGGATGAGCGTCACAAAGACTGCATTGATGCAGTATTAAATTTCAATGACTTAAACCGCTGGCTCCACGAGGAGGATATTGTCATTGAAGACTGTGAAGATATGCCCTTTGAAAAGGACCCAAGAATCAACCGGCTTTACCCGGTTAGCAGCGGCGTTATCAGCTCAGTAGTTGCCACTGGGACAAAGAATGATTCTTACCGCAAATTTTATATTCACGGGGAGAGCAACTGTATGGAGCTGTGCGACAGTATCCTGCGGGGAGAGATCTCCGGCTGCTTTATTGAGATGAACATGTGCTATGGCGGCTGCATCAAAGGCCCGACTGTTACAGACAAATCCATTTCCCGGTTTAAAGTAAAGCTGGATATGGAAGAGGCCATTCCCCGTAATCCAGTGCCAAAGGAGGAGACAGAGCCTGTTCTTTCCTCCATTTCCCTGGCAAAGACATTTGAGGACCATTCTCCCAAAGACCCGGTTCCCACAGAAGCTCAAATCCGGGACATTCTTTCAAAGACCGGAAAAACCAGGCCAGAAGACGAGGTAAACTGCGGCGCCTGCGGATACCCCACCTGCCGGGAAAAAGCTATTGCGGTGTTCCAGAAAAAGGCAGAGCTGAACATGTGCATTCCTTATATGTATGAGCAGTCCGAATCCCTTTCCAATCTGGTCATGGAGACATCCCCCAACATGGTGCTTCTGGTGGATTCGGAGATGAAGATTCTGGAGTATTCAGCAGTAGGAGAGAAATATTTTGGCAAAAACCGTTCCGAGGCGCTGAAAATGTATCTGTATGAGTTTATTGATCCGGTAGATTTCCAGTGGGTATTTGACACGCATCAGAATATTCACGGCAAAAAGGTCAGCTATCCGGAATACCATCTGGATACGCTTCAGAATATTGTTTACATAGAAAAAGAAAATGCCGTTCTTGCCACATTTATTGACATTACCAAACAGGAAGAACAGGCCCGGGTGGATTATGAGAAAAAACTGGATACCATTGACCTGGCTCAGAAGGTCATTCATAAACAGATGATGGTAGCTCAGGAGATCGCAGGGCTTTTAGGTGAGACAACGGCAGAGACCAAGACCACCCTGACCAAGCTTTGCCATTCCCTTCTGGAGGATGGGGACAACGGAGGTGTGTAAATGGGAGTTTCCGTAGATGTTGCATACAAAAGCCTGAATAAATTTACAGAAATATTGTGTGGAGATAAAGTAGAGCTTCTTCAGACTGCTGATTCCAATATTATGATTTTGGCAGATGGCATGGGAAGCGGCGTAAAGGCCAATATTCTGGCCACTCTCACCTCCAAGATTCTTGGAACCATGTTTTTAAACGGCGCTACTCTGGATGAGTGCGTGGAAACCATTGTGGAGACTCTGCCCATCTGCCAGGTGCGCCAGGTGGCATACGCCACATTCAGCATTCTCCAGGTGTTTCACAGCGGAGATGCCTATCTGGTGGAATTTGATAATCCTGGATGTATTTTTATCCGCAATGGAAAGCTGATGACCATTCCGGAAAACATTCGGGAGGTAAAAGGAAAGAAGATCAACGAATATCGCTTTAAGGTGCAAAAAGGGGATGCTCTGCTGCTGATGAGTGACGGAACCATTCATGCAGGTGTGGGACGGCTTTTAAATTTTGGCTGGGTGTGGGAAGACATTGCCGCATATGCTGTGAAGCAGTATGCTGTGACCATCTCTGCCATGCGTCTGGCATCAGCAGTGTGTCAGGCATGTGATGAGCTGTATGAATATCGTCCGGGAGATGATACCACGGTTGCCTGTATGCGGGTGATCAATGCAAAGCCTGTTCATCTGATGACTGGTCCGGCCAAGGATGCCTCCAGAGATGTGGAGATGGTCAACAACTGGATGAGCGGAGGGGAGGATACCAGACGGATTGTCTGCGGCGGCACCAGCTCCACGATTGTTTCCCGCGTGTTAAAAAGATCTCTGGATGTATCTCTGGACTATGTGGACCCGGAGATTCCGCCCATTGCCTATATGGAGGGAATTGACCTGGTGACAGAGGGGGTTCTCACATTAAACCGGGTGATTCAACTGTTAAAGCGTTACGTGAAAAAAGAAACAGTGTCCGAAGATTTCTTTTTGGAGCTGGATAAGCCCAACGGCGCTTCCATGGTGGCCAAAATGCTCATTGAGGACTGTACAGAGCTGCACATGTATGTGGGAAAAGCCATTAACAGCGCATATCAGAACCCTGGCCTGCCCTTTGATTTGGGAATCCGGCAGAATCTGGTGGAACAGCTCAAGCATACGGTGGAGGAAATGGGGAAACCAGTTACCGTCACTTATTATTAACAAAATGAGGAGGAAAAACTCATGGTAACAAATGACGCAACTATTTTAAAAATTAAGCATGATTTGCTTCGGGAGGTGGCAAAGCTGGCATGGGATGGCAAGCTGGAGGAAGGGAGAGATGAGCTTCCCTACAGGATGTTCCCAGGCCCTCAGGCCCAGTTCCGCTGCTGTATTTATAAAGAAAGAGAGATAATCAAACAGAGAATCCGTCTGGCAGAGGGGAAATGTCCTGTGGGAATGGATTCCATGAATGTGGTTCAGGTAATCAAGGCAGCCTGCGAGGAGTGTCCCATTGCTTCCTATGTGGTAACTGACAATTGCCGGAACTGTATGGGAAAGGCATGTCAAAATTCCTGCAATTTCGGCGCTATTACCATTGGGGACAGCCGCGCCCATATTGACCCGGGCAAATGTAAGGAATGCGGCAAGTGCGCTCAGGCATGTCCGTACAGCGCCATTGCCCATCTGGAACGTCCCTGTAAGAAGGTGTGTCCGGTAGATGCCATTACTTATGATGAATACGGAATTTGTGTCATTGACGAAAAGAAATGTATTCAGTGCGGCGCCTGCATCCACAGCTGTCCTTTTGGGGCCATTGGCACCAAGACCTTTATGGTAGATGTAATCCGGCTGATCAATGCAGGAAAACGGGTGGTAGCTATGGTAGCTCCTGCCACGGAGGGACAGTTCGGACCAGACATCACCATGGCAAGCTGGAAGACTGCCTTAAAGAAAATCGGTTTTGCTGATATGGTGGAGGTTGGCCTGGGCGGAGATCTGACTGCAGCGGCAGAGGCAGCTGAGTGGGCGGAGGCTTACAAAGAGGGCAAGAAAATGACCACCTCCTGCTGTCCGGCGTTTGTCAATATGATCAAACAGCATTTCCCAACGCTTCTGGACCATATGTCTACCACTGTGTCTCCCATGTGCGGCGTATCCCGGATGTTAAAGGAACGGGACCCAGAGACGATCACTGTGTTTATCGGGCCGTGTATTGCAAAGAAGAGTGAGACCCTGGATTTGAATATTACGGGAAATGCAGATTATGCCATGACCTTTGGAGAGATCCGCGCCATGATGCGGGCAAAAGGAGTGGAGCTGGAGCCGGAAGAGAATACCTATCAGGAAAGCTCTGTATTTGGAAAGCGGTTTGGCAATTCCGGAGGCGTGACAGCAGCTGTGGTTCAGTGCTTTAAGGAGATGAACGAGGACATTAATCCCAATGTGATGCGCTGCAACGGTGCGGCAGAATGTAAAAAGGCATTGCTGCTGATGAAGGTTGGCAAGCTTCCCGCTGATTTTGTGGAGGGAATGGTCTGTGTGGGAGGCTGCGTAGGCGGCCCCAGCAAGCACAAGTCAGAGACAGAGTCGAAAAAGGCCAGAGATCAGCTGATTGGTCAGGCAGATAACCGAGAGGTCCATGAGAATCTGAAGAATCTGGATTTGGAACAGGTAGCCATGCATCGGCACTGATCTTAATATTTGTAACGAGACTGCAGCGTCGTTGACAGTTTATCATTGGCGTTGCAGTTTTTTTGTTTTTGTGGCATAGTTTAATCAAAAGATATACTTGTGTGTATCATTCACAAAGGAGGCGCAAGATGGGATTAGAGCTGAAGGTCAGTCAGGTACAGAAGATTTCTCAAAATATGATTCAGCAGGTGAATGTACTGCAGATGAGCTCTCAGGAGCTGACTGCATACATAAAGGAACTGTCCATGGAAAATCCGCTTATGGATCTGGATGAGCCAGAGCCGGACAATCAGGACAAAGAGCGTTTACGGAAGCTGGAATGGCTTTCCGATATGGATGAACAGAACCGGATTTATTACCGTCAGGAGCAGGAGGAGTCAGGGGAAAATGAGATTGCAGACAGAAGGCAGCTGGGAGAGACTCTGGCTGACGTTTTGATGCAGCAGCTGCTGGGTGGTCCCTACACAGAGGAACAGATGGAAATATTCCGGTATCTGACAGAGTGTCTGGACAGCAGAGGCTATTTTGTGGACCCGGTTGGGGAAGTGGCTCTTCGCATGGGAACAGAGGAGAGGAAAGTGGAGGAATGCCTGAAGATTATGAAGACATTGGAGCCAGCAGGCGTATGTGCCGCAGATCTTTCAGAATGTCTTTTCATTCAGCTGTGCCGGAAACAAACGGGCCATGAACTGGAAGTTGAAAAGGCCATTGTAAAGGACCATCTGGAGCTGCTTGGAAAGAATCAGCTTCCTGCCATTGCAAAGAATTTACAGGTTCCCATAGAAAGGGTACGGCAGGCAAAGCGGGAAATCCAGAGTATGAATCCAAAGCCAGCCAGAGGCTATGCAGACCGGGGAGGGCTGCGGTATATAACGCCGGATGTGACAGTGGTAAAGCTGGCTGGTTATTTTGAGATTATGGTCAATGAGTATGTTCTGCCTGAAATTCGGCTCAATCAGGATTACATGAAAATGCTCCAGGGCGGAGAGTGTGAAAAGGAGGTGCAGCAGTATCTGTCAGGCAAGGTAAAGCAGATTGAGCAGGTACAGGATTATATTTCCAAGAGAAACCGGACTCTGACCAGAGTTGCTAAATTTCTGGTGGAGACTCAGAAGGATTTTTTCCAATATGGAAAAGGTCATCTGCATCCTCTCCGGATGAAAGAGGCTGCAGACCAGCTGGAGCTTCATGAGTCCACCATCAGCCGTGCGGTAAAGGAGAAATATCTTCAGTGCTGCTGGGGAGTCTTTCCGCTGGAATACTTTTTTACCAAAGGTTATGTGGAGGATGAAAACAGGGAACGGATCTCCACAGACCAGATTCAGGAAATGATGAAACAATTGATTGCAGAAGAGGATAAAAGAAAGCCTTACAGTGATCAGAAGCTGTCAGAGGAACTGGCTGTCCGGGGAATTGTCATTTCCCGCAGAACTGTGGCAAAATACCGGGAAGAGCTTCAGATTCCTGACTGCAGGGGAAGAAAAGAGTATTGATATATGACTTGACAACCTTTCTCTGCAGAGCTATAATAATTATCGACATATGACGGAAATGACCAAAAGGAGATGATATTTTGGCAAGGCCCCAGCGGCCCAGAAGGGTGTGTGAGGAACCGGCGTATGACAGTTTTTCTCCGGACGGAATTATGAGCGGAGAGCCGATTGCGCTTACTGTGGATGAATATGAGACGATTCGTCTGGTGGACTTGGAGAAAAAGACCCATGAGGAATGTGCGGCTCTGATGGATGTGTCCCGGACTACGGTCACAGGGATTTATGAAAATGCACGCCAGAAGATTGCAGAGTGTCTGGTAAATGGCAGAAAGCTTTTGATATCCGGCGGGCGTTACCGTCTTTGTGACGGAGGAGCAGGGCATTGTCAGAAAAACTGCAGACAGAGGCGCAGAAGTGTTGGTGAACCGATGAATCAGGACGTTTTAAATGAGAAGGGAGCAGGGAAAATGAGAGTTGCAGTAACTTATGAAAACGGGAATGTGTTTCAGCATTTTGGCCATACGGAACAATTTAAGTTCTATGATATTGAAGATAAGAAAATCATAGGGGAGCAGGTGGCAGACACTATGGGCAATGGCCACGGAGCCCTGGCAGGTTTTCTTTCAAACAATCATGTGGATGTGCTGATCTGCGGAGGTATCGGCGGAGGAGCACAAACAGCTCTTGCGGAAGCTGGAATCCGGCTTTACGGCGGAGTACAGGGAAAAGCAGATGATGCGGTGGCTGCACTGCTTTCTGACAGTTTAAGCTATAATCCGGATGTTCAATGCAGCCATCATGGCCATGGACACCATGAACATGGCGGTTCTTGCGGGGAAGACCACCAGGGATGTCCGGGAAGCAATAGACAGTAAAGGGTTTGTAGAGAATATCTGTCTGAACTGTTACTGTCTGTTGCAAAAACTAAGGAAATACAAGCAAAAAATGGTTGACACCTGTACGGCCATGTAATATAATTAGTAACTGCAATGTTGAGGAAAATGCTGAAGCCAAAGCCCCGGATCAGGCATTTTACTATCGACTGTTAAGAAAAGCGAAAGCATGAATATTATGGCTGCAGTGGAATGATATCAGGATTTTATATCAGATAATAAACCGAAGGATATTTGAAGACAGGATTTCTGCCTGCAGCGTGAGACTGGTAACAATTTAACAGGAGGTTGACCAATGAAGAGTTTTATGGCTAGTCCGGCGACGATTGAGAGAAAGTGGTATGTGGTGGATGCTGCCGGTTGTACTTTAGGACGTTTGGCTTCAGAAGTGGCAAAGGTATTGAGAGGAAAGAACAAACCGATCTTCACACCCCATATGGACTGCGGTGACTATGTGATTGTAGTAAATGCCCAGAAGGTGAAAGTCACCGGCAAGAAGCTGGATCAGAAGATTTATTACAGCCATTCCGATTATGTGGGCGGAATGAGAGAAACCACCCTGAAGGAAATGATGGCAAAGAAGCCGGAGAAGGTTGTGGAGCTGGCCGTGAAGGGAATGCTTCCAAAAGGACCTTTGGGTAGAAGCATGATAACCAAGCTTCATGTATATGCAGGCCCGGAACATGAGCAGGCCGCGCAGAAGCCGGAAGCTTTGGAAATCAAATTTTAATCGAAAGGTACTGAAAGGAGGAAGTTATCATGGCAGACAAGTATTATGGAACAGGCAGAAGAAAAAAATCCATTGCAAGAGTATATCTGAAGCCGGGAAACGGCAAGATTACCATTAATAAGAGAGATATTGACGAGTATTTGGGACTGGAGACTTTAAAGGTGATCGTCCGTCAGCCGCTGGTTGCTACGGAGACAACAGATAAGTACGACGTACAGGTGAATGTGCGGGGTGGCGGTTTCAGCGGACAGGCAGGCGCAATCCGTCACGGGATTTCCAGAGCGCTTCTTCAGGTAGACGGCGAT
>CATLIJ010000104.1 GCA_949948825.1 uncultured Clostridiaceae bacterium | reverse complement strand
TTTTGGTGACAGCGGAACCGGCAAATCCACCAGCATCAAGGCGATAGTCAATGAGTTTTATCCTCAGGGCCTGCGGATGATTGAGATTTATAAGCACCAGTTTAAGGATTTGTCAGCAGTGATTGCTCAGATTAAAAACCGGAATTATAAGTTTATCATTTATATGGATGACCTTTCCTTTGAAGAGTTTGAGGTGGAATACAAGTTTTTAAAGGCAGTGATTGAGGGCGGTGTGGAGACGCGGCCTGACAACATTTTGATTTACGCCACCTCCAACCGGCGTCATTTGATCAAGGAAAACTGGAGCGACCGGGATGACATGGAGCATTCGAACGGAATGCACCGATCCGATACCATGGAGGAGAAACTGTCTTTGGTGAACCGGTTTGGCGTGACCATCAGCTATTCCAAGCCCTCTCAGAAGGAGTATTTCCATATTGTGAAGGAACTGGCGGACCGGGCAGGAATTTCCATGGAAGAGAAGGAGCTGTTTGGAGAGGCCAACAAATGGGAGCTTTCTCACGGAGGAATCTCCGGACGGACGGCTCAGCAGTTTGTCAATTATCTGTTGGGGCAAAGATAGGGGAATGATGTGCGGCTGGTAACAGGTCGGACGGCGGAGAAAATTAACAGTTTTGCAAAGAATTTTCAAAAATTGTAATAAATTCTTCCTTGCATGGAAAACAGAGTGCTGGTACAATAATCCCATTCATAGATGAAGAAAGGAATGACAGATTTATGGGACAGGGATGGGTCATTGGCATGTTGACAGGAGCTTTGATTTTTCAGATTGCGGCAGGGGCAGTTGCACCGGCCTATGGAAAACTGGAGGAACGCCTGACTGTGCAGGACGGACAGTTTATCCGTGCCAATGGAACAGCCATTGAAGGAGCTGTGGCCAAGGGGATTACTGTCTCCAAATATCAGAACCGGGCAGGGGAGATTGACTGGGAACGGGTGGCAGCGGACAATGTGACCTTTGCCATGGTGCGCTTGGGATACCATGAAGATCTGGACCCGTATTTTGATGAGAATATGCAGGGAGCCATCAGTCAGGGAATCCGCACCGGGGTTTTTTTGTATACTCAGGCTATGGATGTGGAGACTGCCAGAGAGGAGGCCCGGTTTGTGCTGGAGAAGATTAAGGATTACCCTGTTTCCTATCCAGTGGCTTATGATGTGGAGTCTCAGTATCTTCTGGATATGGGGAAGACACCGCAGGAGCTGGCAGGGCAGGTGAATGCATTTTGTGAGGTGATTGCAGAGGCAGGGTATTGCCCGGTGGTTTATGGAAACCACAAGTGGCTGACCTCATATATCGATACATCCCAGATCCCTTATGACATTTGGTATGCCCGGTATGAGACCTCAGTCAACGAGTTCCCTAACCGGACCATCTGGCAGTATACAGATGCAGGGCAGGTGGATGGCATTCAGGGAGAGGTGTGTATTGAGATTGCATTTGCTGATTATCAGACCCGGTTTCCAGGAACCGGATGGCGGCAGATAAATGGAAATCAATATTATTATCAGGATTATGTAAAACAGACGGGATGGCTTTTCCTGGAGGATGGCTGGTACTTTCTAAGAGAGGACGGCAGTTTGGTATCCGGGGGAGAATACGAAGTGGATGGAATTTTGTATCAGTTTGATGAGAACGGGAGAAGAGTTGATAAGTAAAGATGGTTAAGGATGCGGCATAGCCTGGGAGCTATGCCGTTTTTTTTGAAAGCTTTGGTTTTTCGAAAGCCTTATTTTCCGGTTTATGGCTTTTTCCCACGGTTTTGGGCCAGAAATTCTTTCAGAATCAGATTGATGTATTGGGAAAAGGACCGGTCATCTGCCTCTGCCAGAGCTTTTAACTGTTCAATCAGGTCAGTGTCCAGGGTGATGCTGACCTTTGTTTTTAATGGTTTCATTACAATACTCCTTTTTCGTATACTATAGCATTTTGTATGTTTCAGTATTGACTTATCGTATAAAGTAGGATAAAGTAATATTTTATAGGATTAAAAAGTGAACAAGAAAAGTAAGGTTGTGGGGAAAAGGAAAAATGGTTTATATTTCACTGTATTTTTATGTGTTTGTGGGAGGATTGGTATTATTATATTATATTTTGCCAAAGAAATTCCGGTGGATGGCGCTTTTGGCAGGGAGCATGGGATTTTATTACAAGCTTTCCGGAAAGGGATTTTGGGTGTTTCTCGTCACCTTGATGGCTGGATACATAATGGGAATCACACTGGAGGAGACAAGAAAAGGGGAGGGAGGGCCGAAAGGGGAGGAAAAGGGCAGAAATCCGGGGAAATGGTTTTTGATAATCTGCGTGTTTCTGCTGGCTGCTCCTCTGGTAATCACAAAGAACGGAGATTTTGTGCTGCAGTCTTTGTTACATCAAAAGACTTATCCGTGGATTGTGCCTGTTGGAATGTCTTTTTATACCTTGCAGATGATTTCATATGTTGTGGATGTCTCGCAGGGGAAAATCAAGGCGCAGAGAAATCTTGGAAAATTTGCCTTGTTTGTGTCCTTTTTTCCACAGATAATCCAGGGACCCATTCCCCGGTACGGACAGCTGGGAGAGCAGCTGTATGAGGGACACAGATTTGAGGAAAAGGGCTTTTGCAAAGGGCTTCAGCTGATTGTGTGGGGATTTTTTCTGAAACTGATGATTGCAGACAAGGCTTCAGTTGTAGTCAATCAGGTATTTGACCACTGGAAAGCCTATCAGGGAGGCTATGTGCTTGTGGCAGGCGCTCTGTACAGCATTCAGCTGTATACGGATTTTCTGTCTTGTGTATGCCTTGCAAAGGGAGTGGCAGAGCTGTTTGGGATTCATCTGGCAGATAATTTCCAGCGTCCTTATCTGGCAGAGTCTGTGAAAGAGTTTTGGGGAAGATGGCACATTTCCTTAAGCACCTGGCTGAAGGACTATATTTACATTCCTCTGGGAGGAAACCGCAGGGGAAGGCTCCGGAAATATTTTCATATTTTGGCGGTGTTTACCGTAAGCGGAATCTGGCACGGGGCGGGGTATAAGTATCTGTTTTGGGGATGGGTCCACGGAATTTATCAGATTGGCGGGGATTTGACAAAAGGGCTGCAGAAAAAGCTTTTCAGCTGGCTGCGTCTGACAGAGGGAAGCAGGGCAGGCGTGTGGTGCAGACGGTGTGGAACCTGGTTCTGGATAATGCCGGCCTGGGTAATTTTCCGTGCAGAAAGCCTCCGCGCGGGGATTGCCATGATTTATAAAATGATTACCGTCTATAACCCCTGGATCTTTTTTGATGATTCCCTGCTGCGCCTGGGACTTTCCTGGAAGGAATGGGGCATATTGCTGATCTCCATTTGGATTCTGTGGAAGGTGGAAGAGATACAGGAAACCCGAACTATGGAAGTGCGGGAGAGGATATTAAGACAGCCTTTGATTCTTCAATGGGGAATCTATCTGGCAGCAGTGGCAGCTGTTATGGTGTTTGGAACCTATGGCTTTGGATTTAATGCGGCAGATTTTATTTACGGAGGATTTTAGTGTGGAGCAGGTAAGGGAAAACCGAAGAAGCAGAGGAAGCTTTGTTTTAAAGACCATCCTCTTTTTGTGTTTGATGGGAATGATGGTTTATGGGGTGAACCGGACCCTGATGCCAAAATACCGGCATAATGTGACCAATCCTCTGACAGACACCTATCAGGGATTTTACCAGATGGAGCCGGGAACTGTGGATGTTTTGATTCTTGGAAGCAGTCAGGCAGCAGCAGGAATCAACCCTCAGGAACTGTACAACCATTTTGGGGTGAGAAGCTATAACCTGGGAAGCAATCACCAAAGCCTGTGGGCTTCTTATTTCTGGCTGAAGGAAGCCTGTCGGTATCAGTCCCCAAAGGCAGTGATCCTGGATTGTTATGAGCTTTTCCGGGACTGCAGGGAGGCAGAGGGAGAAACCCGTCAGGCTTTTGATGAGATGCGGCCAGGGCCAGTCAAGTGGGAGGCAGTCCGGACCATCTGCAGCTTTGATGAGGAGCTTTCATGGCAAAGCTATTTTCTCACCAACATTCGTTTTCATACCCGGTGGACCGGGCTGAATGAGACGGATTTTACCTGGGGAGAATTTGCTTCTGTGCCGCAGCTGAAGGGCTTTTGGCTGTACCGGGGAAAATGCGGATATGAAGAGTTTGTTCCTTTTCAGGCAGAGGGTGGGGAAGAAAATCCGGGACAGAAAAAAGGACCAGACCCGGCCGGGAATCTGGAGCAGACGCCTTTTCAGGAGCAGGCTGGAGAGTATCTGGACAAGCTTCTTTTGCTGTGCAGAGAGCAGGGAATCCAGCTGATTCTCATAAAAACACCTACGCTGGCTCAGACGTTACAACAGCATAATACCATTGCAGCTTATGCAGAGAAAAACGATGTAAGCTTCTTTGATTTTAATGAGAAAAAGCTTTTTGAGAAGATTGGGTTTGACTATGCACAGGATATGAATGACAGCAGCACAGGGGGTACGAAAAATGCCCATGCCAATCCATCCGGAGCCAGAAAGATGACTTATTACATGGGAGAGATATTGTCCGGACAATATGGGCTGGGCGATCAGACTGACCAGCAGTGGGAGGACACAAGGAATTTTGGAGATGGAGTCTGGAAGGATTTTCAGCTTCGGTATGAGAATCGCCTGGAAAAATACCTGGAGCTTTTAAAGGATTCCCGGTACACAGTGTTTTTTGCAGTTAAGGAGGACGGGGCAGGTTATTTGGATGAAGGGCTGCAGGAAAAGCTAAAGGAGCTTGGTCTGAAAGCAGATTTGGATGGCGGGGAGAAAAAGAGTTACAGCGCAGTGGTGGAGGCAGGAAAAGCAGTGTACGAAGAAATGTCCGGAGAGCGTCTGGAGGAATTAGGTTCTTTTCGCGGAGGAAAAGTGGTTTACCAGATTGTCAGTGCAGGAGCTGGATGCGGCAATGACTGTTCCATTAAAATAAATGGGGGAGAACAGGCCAGAAGGAAGCGTGGGCTGAATATTGTGGTGTACAACCATGAAATGAAAAGTGTGGTGGATTCCGTCTGTTTTGATATGTGTGTGCCTGAGCTGACAGCAGTGCGGTAGGAGATTTCTGAAAGTGTATAAATCCTTATCTTTTTTCGTCGGACAAAAGCCAGGGCGTTCGCCGGATGTAAAAAACGGATAAAAATTGGTATCTTGTAAAACCTGCAATCTATGTTATAATATAAAAAGTATTTGATCGAGATGCAAAGCCGGTAAAATTATTTCAGTATTTTAAAGAACACAATGTTCATATCACCAATCCCTATCCTGGAATCTACTATATAGCAGACTCGGTTTTGTTTCCAACACAAATTATTGTAGGGAATGAACTGGAAAGGAAAGAACATAAATGGCTGAAGCTGTTGACCTGTGGACTGGAAAAACAAGAAATTCGGGAATTGCTGACCAATATAGGAACTTTATCCAAAACCCATGAAAAAGAGTATGCAGATGCTGTTCTGGAAGCAGTCACCAGAGCCAACTGGCAGACGATTGAAGAATTGAGAGGAGAGGAAGGTATGTGTCAGGCATTGTTGGAGCTTATGGAACCGGAAATTAATAAAATTGTAGATTCGGCAGTGAAATCAACCAGAGATTTCATGGTATCGGAGATGGAAGCAGCAGTAAAATCAACCAGAGATTCCATGGCATCGGAGATGGAAGCAGCAGTAAAATCAACCAGAGATTCCATGGCATCAGAGATGGAGGAAAAAAATAAGGAATCTATTCTTCGTGCTATAAAATCCTATGAGGAATTTAAGTTTGATCCTGTGATGATGCAAAAACTACTAATGAAAACGTATGAATTGTCTTCCGGGGAAGCGGACTATTATCTGTCCCTTTCTAAAAAAACTTGACAAATTCCTTTGGTTAGCGTAAAATACGCTCATGGGTTCTAGTACTCCATCCGGACACAAATTATGCAGCTGTCAACTCTGATTTCTGTCTGGACAGAGCACTGGAAAGATTCATATTTTTATTAAGGATGGAGAATCGTTATGAATAACCGGACAAGCCTGCAGATGAATAAGATGGGGATGAGCGGCATGATGATGTGCATGTGCCGCATGTTCGTATGCCTAAAAAGTCTTAGATAACTGCATGGATTGTGAGAAGCATTGGATGGTTCCGGTGAAAATTGGACGGATACTTTAAAATCGCAAGCCCTGGCAGGTTTGCGATTTTTTATATGCACACAGGGCAGAAAACAATACTTTGAATAAAGAAAGGAGCAGTGATGGCAATGGAAGAACCCATTATACGGCTGCGGAGGGTGGGAAAGGAGTTTAAAACCGCAAACGGTCCGGTGGTGGCGCTGGAGGACATTAACCTGGACATTAACCGGGGAGAGGTTTTTGGGATTATTGGCTTGTCCGGGGCAGGAAAGAGTACTCTGGTGCGGTGCATCAATATGCTGGAGACGCCCACTTCCGGGGAAGTGATTTTTGAGGGAGAGAATCTGGCAGCTCAGAATGATAAGCAGAAGAGAATGGCCAGACGTTCCATGGGAATGATTTTCCAGCAGTTTAATCTTCTGGCTCAGCGGAATGTGCTGCGGAATGTCTGTTTCCCCATGGAGATTGGGGGAATATCCAGACAGGAGGGAAGGAAGCGCGCCATGGAGCTTTTGGAGCTGGTGGGACTGGCAGACCGGGCAAAGGCTTATCCGGCCCAGCTGTCTGGCGGCCAGAAGCAGCGGGTGGCGATTGCCCGGGCCCTGGCCACAAATCCAAAGGTGATTTTGTGTGATGAGGCCACCAGCGCATTGGACCCCAATACCACCAAGTCCATTCTGGCTCTGTTAAAGGAGATCAACAAGACTATGGGGGTGACAGTGATTGTCATTACCCATGAGATGGCAGTGATTGAGGCCATCTGTGACCGGGTGGCAATCATTGACCAGAGCCACATAGCCGAGCTGGGGACTGTATCGGAGATCTTTTCCGAGCCAAAGTCCAAGATCGGACGGCAGCTGATTTTGGGAGATGCGGTTAATCAGGTGAAGTTCAGCGATTCCAGGCTGCTCCGCATTACCTTTGACGGAAGGGAATCCACAGAGCCGGTGATTTCCAATCTGGTTCTGGCCTGCAAGGTGCCAGTCAATATTATGTATGCGGCAACAAAAGACATAAAGGGTACTGCCATGGGGCAGATGATTCTTCAGCTTCCGGAGGATGAGTCAGATGCCAACCGGGTAATTAATTATTTAAAGACCATTCAGGTTCCTTTTGAGGAGGTGACAAAATATGACGTTTGATGCAACAACCATCACTATGTTGAAGACAGCCATATGGGAGACTTTTTATATGGTGGCTCTTTCCTCTCTGTTTGCCTATGGAATCGGAATGCCGCTGGGAATTGTGCTGGTGGTGACGGACACAGACGGAATCTATCCCATTCCCTGGCTTCAGAAGATTTTAGGCCTTGCCATTAATCTGCTGCGGTCCGTGCCGTTTTTGATTTTGCTGTTTATTGTGCTTCCCCTGTCCAAGATTGTCATTGGCACCCGGATCGGATCTCCGGCCATTGTCATTCCTTTGACCATTGCAGCAGCGCCGTACATTGCCCGTGTGGTGGAATCCTCTTTCCGGGAGATTGACCCAGGGGTGATTGAGGCGGCAAAATCCATGGGAGCTTCCACCTGGCAGATTATCTGGAAGGTGCTGCTGCCGGAATCCCGGCCTTCCCTGCTTTTGGGAGCAGCCCTGGCAGTGACTACCATATTGAGCTATTCAGCCATGGCTGGCTTTACCGGCGGAGGCGGCCTGGGGGCTGTGGCCATTAACTATGGGTATTACCGATATGAGCCGGGACTTATGTGGGTGGCAGTGATTCTTCTGGTGGTGATGGTGCAGATCATTCAGGAGATTGGCACGCAGCTGTCTAAAAGGGGAGATAAAAGGATTCGGTGATTTAGCAGTCAAAGGGCGAAAGGCTCTTTTGGCTGTTGGCGAAATGCCATATAAATCAAATCAATCATAATACGAGGAGGAGTTAGTTATGAAAAAATCAGTGATCGCATTGGCAACAGCAGTATTTACAGCAGCAG
>CATLIJ010000103.1 GCA_949948825.1 uncultured Clostridiaceae bacterium | reverse complement strand
ACTTAGAGCTGACTGCTGCCTATGCTTCCATTGCCAATGGCGGCGTGTACACCAAGCCAGTATTTTTTACCCGGATTCTGGACCACAACGGCAAGATCCTCATTGACAATGAACCGGAAACTCATCGAGTGTTAAAGGATTCCACTGCTTTCGTTCTCACAGATGCTCTGTCTGACTCCATGGAAAGCAACCGGAAGTTCTCCCGCTCCGGCGTCAGCGTCAATGCAACCAGTGTGGCTGCCAACATTCCCGGCATGTCCAATGCAGGCAAGAGCGGCACCACTTCCAACAATGTGGATATCTGGTTTGTGGGCTTTACCCCCCACTACACAGCAGGAATCTGGGCTGGCTGTGACAGCAACCAGCGCCTGGGAGGCCGCAACGGCAACACCTCCTTCCACAAAGCCATCTGGAGAAAAATTATGACAAGACTCCATGAGGGCCTGGAGGACCCTGGTTTTGAAGTTCCGGAAAGTGTGGAGACTGCAACCATCTGCCGCAAATCCGGCAAGCTTGCCATTCCCGGCGTATGTTCCTCTGACCCAAGAGGCAATGCCACCTACACGGAATATTTTGCCAAAGGCTCCACTCCCACAGAGGTATGTGACACCCATGTAAGAGCAACCGTATGCCAGATTACAGGACTGCTTCCCGGAACCTGGTGTCCCCGCACCACTCATGTACGCCTTGCCCTCCCATCGGATGCCACCTCCTCCACGGATGATTCGCCCTTTGCCCTTCCCTCCCGCGTCTGCGGAGGACATGAGGCAACCATCATCGATCCGGAGCCCGGAGAAAGCGCTGCTCCGGAGGGAGGACCGCCCACAGAAGAGACCACCGCGCCAGCCCCCATCGGCCCTGGCTATGTCACTCACGAGCCAACCACCGCGGCCCCTGAAAACTCCGGCCCTGCATTTTCTAATACACCATAAAAAACCTAATGGCATAACTCCGTATTTTAACATACCACCCTTGCAATCGATGTTTGAGGGTGGTATGCTTTTTCACAATATTTCTACTATCTGTTTCATATTGCACTTGAGATACTTACATATTTTTTCAATATTTTCCAACGAAACAGATTTCCCCATTCCCATTTTGGATAAGGCTGATGTGCTAATGCCAGCGCCAGAAATAAGATCTGTGCATTTCATTTTCCTGTTGATGAGTAATTTCCATAACCTGTTGTAACTTATCGCCATAATGATTTCCTCACTCAAGGTTATAATAATTCCACAGAAACGTATCAAGCTCTTCTCTCGAAGCATTTAATATGAATTCAATATCATGCTCTGAAAACCAAGGGAGCGAGAAGCCCTCGATATATTTTTTTTGATAGCAATAATAGCCGCCTTCAATGGAATAGCTTGTATTGCTGACATAATAGTCCATAAGCCGGGAATTTAGTATCCGGCACAATACATCCAAGCTATATCTATCATTCTCAAAAACTGCATATCCATTGCAAAACAGTGCATCTTCATTATCAACATAAATGAATTTTGGCTTGTTTGCAAACGTAGGGAAAAGAAGTTTTTTTCCGTATTTATTTAAACCTTGCGTTCTTCCATATGCATACCACCCATGCGGGTTTCCTTTCCCTTTATCTCTTAAATCCAGTTCCTCTCTTTGCAGAGAAAGGCAGGAGTATGTAAGCGGGAATTCTGATTGAAAAACACTTTCGTCAATAAGTGTATAACCGGTTTTGCTCTTTCGATACGGAAAAATTATAAATCTTTTGGCATCATCCATATTGTCATGCTGTTTCAATTCTGGAATCTTGTAAATAGGTTTTACGAGGCCGGGTTCGATATATATTTTTTTTGCTCCTATTTGTTTGAAATAACCTTCGTTGTCGCATTCAACTAAATATACGGAATCTCGTAAGGTTGCGATCCCCGTTCTGATAAATTTTTTTATGGAAATCATTTGAGATTCGATCTTGCGCAAATTTCTGAATGTGACTTGATCGACCAACTTCCATCCGTTTTTATCAAGGCAATCATAGGGCATTTTATTATATGATAAAGTGGTTAATCTCCTTTTGATATCCTTGGTTTTCTCCATTATACAATATTCGAATTCTTCTCCATTCTGCTTGGAGAGAATAATAATGCAGTTATAAGTACGCACTGGTTTAAAAACCATATTGTCTCCAAAATCTAAAATACGTTTTGGTAAGCGGTACATCTGCAAATATTCACGCAATTCGAGTGCAGACTTTATTGTCAAAAAATTGTTTGGAATGATATAGCCAAGAACTCCATGTATGTCAAGAAAACTTATGGCATATTCAATAAACGCATAGAAAATATTGAATACCCCGTTACGGGTTGTAGAGAAGGTTTCTTTTAGATACTTCACCGTCTCCTTATTCATATCATGCGGATTAACATACGGAGGATTGCCTATTATGTAATCGAATGATGGAAGCCCGAATTCTTTTGCCCAGTTGCATTTCAGACTATCACGACATATTATGTTAGGGCTTACAGATTGATAATCGCAGCCGTGTTTCGCACATAAGAGACGCAGAACAAGAACGCACCGGCGGGCATTATCTTTATCCATATCTATTCCATAAATATTATTGTTTATGACCCTGTCTATTCCTATGTTGAATTTTGACGAAATCATTTCTGCAGCTGTGATAAGAAATATTCCACAGCCACAGCCGGGATCAATTACAGATAAATTCTCATTATACTCTGGCATACTTTCAAAAAGGTTAGCTGCTATATATTCCGCAATATACTGTGGTGTGAATACGATCCCATTTTCATCCTTATTGTTTTCTTCCAACAGGGATTCAAACAACTCGATAATGGTTTCTAAATCAGTCTCAATGCTTGCTTTTCTAAGAATTCTTTCTATTTCAGCAGCTTCTTTGGAATCGTAATAATTGCTATTAGAATGATAGTCATTC
The DNA here is from genome assembly GCA_949948825.1 of uncultured Clostridiaceae bacterium. Lineage (GTDB taxonomy): Bacteria > Bacillota > Clostridia > Lachnospirales > Lachnospiraceae > Brotaphodocola. Next base: position 5,163 of record CATLIJ010000103.1, on the reverse strand, counting down.
AAACAGTAACGCATAATCCCGTCTTCAATTTGGGAAAACGAGTATCCGGATAGCCTTTTTTTAATTTCTGCATAGGTTGAAAGGCGGTCGCTTTTTGTGTTTCCCATCCGTGGTTGTCCTCCGTTATCGCGATCTCGGCTATGTCAGATATGTCACATTGCAGAGCACAGCATATCTTCACTAATACTTTCGCATTAACATTCTGGTGGCTGAAAGCTTTGAAATTGTTGCGCCACTTAGTCCCGCAATTGACGCCAAATCTTTCTTCTTCAACTTTTTATCAACAGGCAATTTCCATAGCTTTGTATAATCAATATACATCAAATATACCTCCAGAAGATCTGAATAGAAGTATAGCACAAAACATAACGAAAACAATGCGTTCTCATAAAAAAATTCTTATTTTCAAATTATTTTTATGAAAAAAGAAAAAACCACACAAAAGATTTTATCCTTTGGTGTGGTCTTTCGTTTGTGCCTCGCTTGAGGAGTGTCGGTCAAAAATTTTCTTATTTCAGAAAATCCCTTTTCACCCCTTCATCTTCGGCTTAAATGCCAATGACCCCAAATACCCAAAAATTATCGCTCCGGCGATTCCTGCGGAAGCCGCTGTAAGCCCTCCTTTAAAAATCCCTAAAAATCCTTCCTCGCCCAAGCTTTTGGCCACCCCTTTCCACAGGGTGTTTCCAAAACCGAGAAGAGGCACAGATGCTCCGGCTCCGGCCCATTTTGCAAAAGGCTCATAGATTCCCAGCCATCCAAGAATCGCTCCTGTCACCACCAGAAGAACCATGACCCGTCCGGGCATCAGCTTTGTCTTATTTAAAAGAATCTGCACCACAGCGCAGATAGCCCCTCCCACTAAAAATGCTTTTACCAATTCCATTGATTTAACTCCTTTTCTTTCTTTCTAAGATTACTCCATGGGCAATGCCAGGAATGCTTTGTCCCTCATTATAGCTGACTGTAGAAAGCAGCGCCCCTGTGGGAACAAAAAGCACCCGTTTCCAGGTTCCCTTTAACATTTCCGGCAAAATCCATGCGCACAGGGTCACAGCTGCACAACCGCAGCCGCTTCCTCCGGAATGGGTATCCTGCTTCTGATTATCATAAATGTGCAGCCCGCAGTCCGTATGCTTTCCGGTCAGGTCATGCCCCTCATTTTTCATAAAATCCAGCAGAATCTTCTGCCCTACCTCTCCCAAATCTCCAGTGATAATCTGATCGTACCAGTTCTCGTCCACCCCGAAATCCTTAAAATTCTGCATGATGGTATCCCAGGCTGCCGGGGCCATGGCTGCTCCCATATTCATGGAATCCTTTGCCCCCATATCCACCATTCTGCCAGTGGTAATACCGGTAATTTTTACCTGATCCTCACTTCCCTGGCCAGAGAGCACAAGAGCGCCGCATCCAGTGACCGTCCAGGTCGTACACTTGGGACGCTGATTGCCATAGCCAAGAGGAAACCGAAACTGTTTCTCTGCCGTGGCATAATGGCTGGAAGCCATGGCCATCACTTTATCCGCCTGGTTGCCATCAATGCACATGGCTCCCAGGCTTAAAGCCTCCCCTATAGTAGAGCAGGCTCCATAAAGGCCGAACAGAGGAATCTCCAAATCCACGGTTCCAAAAGAAGTTGCAATCAGCTGTCCCAGCAAATCCCCAGCAAAAAGATAGCGGATATCTCTTCGGTGAATATCCCCCTTTTCCAGAGCTAAATCCGCTGCCTGCTTTTGCATGGCAGACTCTGCCTGCTCCCAGTTATCTGCTCCAAACATCGGGTCCTGCTCCACCACATCAATTCCGCTTCCAATCGGCCCTTCTCCTTCTTTTTTTCCCGCTACACTGGCCATTCCAATGATGTAAGCCGGATGCTCCAGACAAAGACTCGCTTTCCCTTTCTGCATTTTCTTCATCTCCCTTTCTCTACAGTCCAAAAAGCTGCTCATAAATGTTAAGACGATTTATGAACAGCTTTCTGCCCGCACATTTGCTATTTAATTTCTCCAATTTTTTTGCTGCTATGCGTCTGGTCTGTAAAAACTTTAAGAAAGGATAATACTATGATATTTTGTTCGCCAGTTCTAATAACCTTTGGAATTTTGTTCCCTTTAACATAGCAATCAATTTACTTTTATTACGAAATAATCTTCTCTGGTCACAGTTGCCATGACTTTTATTATTCTTACAACAATCCAAATAATAACAAACCGGAAAATCTTTTCCTGATTTGTCATAAGCATAAATCGTATCTCTGGTCAGTTCCAGTAATCTATTTGTACATAATTCCTCTATGCTTATATAACGTAAACAGTCACGTGTTATAATAAAATCTATGTATTTCTTCCACCACTTTTTAAAGTTCCTAATGAAGTCGGATTAAAAACTTTAGCTTGGGAAAACAGCTCTTTAAAAAAGATGTAATCCGATCCAATCCCCTCAACAACCACGCAGCTTATCTTATCTGTTGGTGAATTTTTATAGGAATACTTAGGTTTCAGGAAATGATTTCTTCCCTCTGCAACAAAATCATAAACTTCATTAATCGAATATCCTATATCAGACAAAGAATCTCTTGATATAAAAATAAAATAGCAGCTTTTACTTGCCTCATAAAAAATCTTAAAACTTTTTGAAGCAATAAAAGCCTCATCATCTATAATAATAATCCTGTTTTCATGAGGAAAATTCTCTTCCTGGCTCCAGTACTCCTTTAAAAACCGCTCATTTGGAATCGTTCTTCCAGTTTCTGATTCTGCATATCTTTTTTTTCTCAAAGCATCCTCACAAGACTGCCGGAACAAACGCTCTGTTAAAACATACAATTCAAAACCATTTGAAACAACCGTGGTATAATAGCCTGTACTGCTGGAAGCAGCTCTGGTAAAGCTTGTCTTTCCTTTTCCGCTGTCCCCTTGAATAAAGGTTGCTTTCTCTGTTATTATAAGATTATAACAATCTTTTCTGGAACTGATTTTAATACTGACACTCAAGTTAGAACCACCTTCCAATGAACAAAATCCCCCATACTCCTGACTATAGCGCCATTATTGTCTATAATAGCATCAAACCTTGGCGGAAATTGAATCATGTGAGATGTTGAAATAAAAATATCCTTTTGGAGCGCTAATTCCAGTAAATACGGAATACAGTTATCTCCTAATTTGTTCCCGTCAAGCTTGGGATTTTCCTTGTAAGCCAACAAGATCGCCTTGCATCCTGTGGATAAATATTGAGGAGGTATAATTCCCAAAACATCATTTTGTATCATGCAACTCCCCCCATCCCCCACAACCATGGAATGATCAATTCCCTGAACTACCCTGCGTACAAATTCATCCTGAAACCAGTCAGGCTCAAAAGCCTCATCAAAATATTCTGAGACTTTAATCAGATAATCCTCTGGCAATTCATTGTAAGAGCAAATGAGAATATGCAGCATGCTTTTACTCCTTTCACCAACACAGCATTCTCTTTATCCTTAGAACAGACCATTCCATGTCTTATCTTGCTTTAAAAATGCCTCTGAACCTCAAACCGCATCAGCTCTACCTCTTCATTCTCCCCAATCCCTGCCTTCCGCTTGGCAATCCCGATCTGCTCCTCCACAGTATCCACTCCATCCAAATTGGGTAACAGCAAGCCCCTGCTCCCTTCTCTGGACACAATAATTCCGTACCGTTTCACATCCAGCATGAGAGGAGAATCCACCGGCTCCACTGGCCCAAGCACATCCACCGTAATGGTAAGCCGGTCCAGTTCCTCCGGTTCCACAGGCGAAAATCTTGGATCTCTGGCAGAGGCGCTGACTGCATTGTAGATAATCTCCTGGGCCAGGGACTCGCTGGAAGGCTCTATGGTTCCAATACAGCCTCTTAAGCTTCCATTCTCCTTGATAGACACAAACACACCTGCTCTCTCCTGGTACATCTCCTCCGGAAGCCCTTCCGGAAGTTCAGGCACCTGTCTGGCGCGGGCGTACTCTTCTATAGTCCTGCGGGCAAGGGCCACATACGCATCCTGTTCTTTTTTCTCCCTGGAAACCCGCTCCCGCTCCTTCTTTTCATGGCGCTCTTTAAAATTCCGGTCTGGTTCTCTTTCCCCTGTCAGATACTCACAGACTCCATATCCCACCCCAAAGGGTCCTTCATAAGAAAGACATCTGGACTGTACCCCCATCCGGTCCAGAGTTCCTGCCAGCATCACAAGAGTACGGTGGCCGCATTCTCCCGCCTTGTTGCAAAGATCCTCCGGGAACTCCAGAAGCTTCCCAAAATCTCCCTGGCTGAGGGCCTCCACCACCTGCCGGTCATACTCTGGTCCTTCTTTTTTGAACCCATAAGGACCATCCTCCTTAAGACAGTGGGACAAATCCCCGCTGGCGATGATTACTGTCCTCCGTCCCAAAGCTTCCGATGCCTTTTGGATACACTGGCCCACCTCATAATGCTTCATCAGAGACAATCCAGACAGTCCAATCCGCACCAGACGGTATCTGGTCCAGTATTGATTTACAAAATACAACGGCACCATGGTTCCATGGTCCAGATGGCAGTCTGTCTCCCCGTCCGTTCCTGCGGGAAGCTTCTCCTCTCCTGCAAGATAAACAAGCTGATCCACCAGCTCTGTATCATAAGAGACAGAAAACCTCACCTGCTCTGCGCCAAAGCGCCCGAAATCCCCCCTTGCCCCCTCTCCCGGAGACACATGGAAGTAGTTGGCATACATCACCTGGTGGGAGGAGATCATTACAATGGTCTCCGGCTGAAGTTCGCCAATCCTCTCTGCAACAGATTGGTATGCATGGATGGTCTTCTGAATCGCTCTCTCCTGGCCCTTTCCCACCTCCGGCACAATCACCGGAGGGTGGGGAACCACAAACGCCCCTAAAATCCCCATAACGAAAAGCTCCCTTCCTGTATGTCAAAATGTTTTTCACCATCAGTTTTCCCGCATCTGATAGTGAATATCCTCGTCAATCAGCTCCAGCATCATATCTGCAAAAAGCGGATCAAACTGATTGCCCCTGCCTTTTTCAATCTCTGCACGCACCACATCCTGAGGAAGCACATCCCGGTAGCTGCGGTTGGAGGTCATGGCGTCATAAGCATCTGCCACCCCGATAATCCGGGACATCTCCGGAATCTCCGTACCCTTTAA
>CATLIJ010000102.1 GCA_949948825.1 uncultured Clostridiaceae bacterium | reverse complement strand
TCCATAAATGCCCCATTGCCGGGATTTAGATAAATACCCATATAATATGCTCCTGTCTTATTTTATATTTCCTTTATTAAGATTTTACCACAGGAGGATTCATTATACAAGCTTTTGGAAGATGTAAACTGATTCATGTCTATTCCCGCAATATGTTTATCCAGAACTTTCATGGCTATTTTATGCCTCTGGCTGATTCAGAAACCGTTGAGAGGATAAGGAAAATGGATTTTGTAAAAGCAATGCCCTGCTATCCTTCGGATTGCTTCATTTAATTAATTTGCAAATAAAGCAAAAAGCCACTTAAATTCTGTATTGTGTTTCATTTCCGTTTGCTTTCCACCTGGTTCATACTGGGTTTCGGCTTCATGAATCAGGCTCATACAGGTATACCCGTCCGTTTCCTTTGTTTTCGAGAAAAAATGTATGAGAAAAACAGCTGAAAAATCATGGATTCTCTATGATTTTTCAGCTATTTGCAGATTGAGAGGTCCTTCTTCTGTTTTATCCTAAATTCGGTCACTATAATTCAAAGATTTTATATAATTTTCCATATAAATAAAATCAGGAGTCCCATCTGTCTGGCTGGGGAGATTAATTATTGTGTCTTTCATTTTATCCATGGTCCATTTCCTTCCATATCCGAAACGGTATTTGTTTGCTTTAATGACTGTTACCAGAAACATTGCAATATATTTGTTTAATTTCCAAAAATTTTTAGCATATAGAACATTTACATCATCCGATGCCCAAAATGGTTCTTGCTGATAAAATGCTTCGCCTACGCTTCCATTATAATTGACAGTAATACAGTTTGGCTGCCAAAAATCATTTGTATCGATTTTTTCTCTGACACCATTATTTTCGCTGATAGCCCCTAAAAAATTAATATTTCCAGGAATCATATCTGCTTTGGTAAGTCTTTTCCCTTTCATAAAATCAAAATAATCAATTAATTTGTATTCTTTCCAATGTTCTGTTTTTAAGGTAAATTTTTTGCTGTTTTTCTTATATTGGCAATCCAAAGAGGTGGAGCCTTGTTTGATTTGATAGGCAAGAAAGTCGTTTATTGTTTGCTGAAAGTCATCTTGTGAAAGCTTTGTGTAGTCTGTTTGCATGTATGCTTCACAAAGCCATTCATCATCATATTTAATACAATGTCTTGCAGATAAACCATTTGCCACATCTCTGTTTCTATATAATTTCAGCCATTCCTTTTCAATTGCTTCCCATTTTTCCAAAGCGTCGATTCTGCCCAGCTTTTTTCGTTTTACAAAACCGTCATTTTTGCAGTAGCCAAAATAGGTTTCTTGTGCAGAATCATGTGGAGAATGAGCAGTCCAGACCATGACGCAGACATTTGTTCCAGTTGGATAGAAAATATCATCTGGCATTGAAAAGACAGCTTTTAATGTATGCTTTTTCATCAGCCGTTCTCTAATATCTTTGAATTTGGTTCCAATTGCACAGCTTGTCGGGACAACAACGACTCCGGTTCCGCCCACAGTCAGAATACTTAACAAATGTTCGACAAATTCTAATTCAGTTACATCTTTTTGTGAATATGGTGGATTGATTAGTCCTATGTTAATATTTTTGCTTTTAAGTTCATCGGTAATATTGGGATTAAAGCAATCACCTTTATATATATTTGATTTACCGTCTTTGCGTATAATCATATTGGCAATAGCCAATGTATAGAGTCCGTCATCAAATTCAACGCCATATAATCTGTCTTTGCGAATGCTTTCAATTTCATTTGGATTGGCATTTTGAAACATTTTACTCATGGCAGTTACCAGAAATGAACCAGAACCGCAGCATAGATCCAGTACCCGGCTGTTTTTGTTTACACCTGCTAAGTCACACATAAATTCAGTTAAATGCTGTGGTGTCAAAACAATTCCTAACCCGCTTCCATCCCCGCCGGAATACTTTATAAATTCATGGTAAAATACTCCCAAGGCATCCAGTGTACTGTCGGCATAATCCATCATGGGTTTGATTTTCATTTCCAGCTGTTCGATATACCAGGTAATTGATTTTGAATGTCCTAATGGGATTTCTGCAAATTTGGTGTTGTCCAAAAGGGTGGCAAAAACCTGTTTTATGTAGCTGATTCGATTGCTTTTAATTTCACTGTTTTCAAGAACATTTTCTATGGCATTTTGAATGTTTTGCATGACTGCTTTATAAGATGTCAGCATAGAGTAACTTTTGGCAAAATCGTCATCATTTAATGCGATCAAAATTCCTGCTATGAAGATGGGTTTGTGTGCTTCAGTTACTTTTATTTCTCTTAAAAAATTATGCATATCAATGGCAGTGTTTCTGATTTCATCTAAAGAATATGCTTTTTTTAATTTGTTTCCTTTTATTAGTTCAATATAATTTTGTGGCTCTAAAATAATATCTTTTGCTTTTTCCAGAATGATATCATCATAAAATGTAATAATAAATTCTGGTTTGGCCTTTCCTTTGCCTTTCCGCGAATAATCTTCTAATTCACATTCTTTTGGTTTGCCGCCTGCTTCCTTGAGCAACTGGTCAATTTTGTGTACACAGGAGACATCGCCTTGTGGAAAAACATAACCAAATGAGTTTTTCCCGATTACGCATTTCATTTCTTTTAATGTTAAACTTTCTGTATATTGTTCCGCAGCCATTTTGCATCTCCTTTCTGGAAAAAGCTCATTATGGAATGTTTTTATTATACCAGCAGAAGCAGGACTTTTATAATTTTATTATAACATGTTTCTGATGACATTACTATAATTCCTTCTACAAATCCCGCCATAAACCTTGACATGAATCAGAAGTCTGTAATATAATCAGACACATCAGCGAAAAGGAGAATTATCATGGTAAATGATATTATGAAGTTAATTACGGATTATGATCCGGAGGTGGGAAAAGCCATTGAGCAGGAGGCAGCGCGGCAGCGGAGGAATCTGGAGCTGATTGCTTCAGAGAATATTGTGTCTGAGCCAGTGATGATGGCCATGGGTACTGTGCTGACCAACAAGTACGCAGAAGGTTATTCCGGCAAGCGGTATTATGGCGGATGTGAGTGTGTGGATGTGGTAGAGACCATTGCCATTGAGCGGGCCAAGAAGCTGTTTGGCTGCGATTATGCCAATGTGCAGCCTCATTCCGGAGCTCAGGCAAATATGGCAGTATTTATTGCCATGTTAAAGCCAGGAGACACAGTTATGGGAATGAATCTGAATCATGGAGGACATCTGACCCATGGAAGCCCGGTGAACTTTTCCGGATTGTATTTTAACATTGTGCCTTATGGGGTAAATGATGAAGGGTATATTGATTATGAGGAGCTGGAACGGATTGCTGTGGAGAATAAGCCTAAGCTGATTGTGGCAGGAGCCAGCGCCTATGCCAGAGAGATTGATTTTAAGCGGTTCCGTCAGGTGGCAGACAAGGTAGGAGCCTATTTGATGGTGGATATGGCTCATATTGCCGGTTTGGTAGCAGCAGGGGAGCATCCAAGTCCTATTCCTTATGCAGATGTAGTGACTACCACCACTCACAAGACCCTGCGGGGACCCAGAGGCGGAATGATTCTTGCCAATCAGGAGGCAGCGGATAAGTTTAATTTTAATAAGGCAATCTTTCCTGGCTCCCAGGGCGGGCCCCTGGAGCATGTGATTGCTGCGAAAGCAGTCTGTTTTGGAGAGGCTTTGAAGCCAGAGTTTAAGGTTTATCAGGCTCAGGTACGGAAGAATGCTGCGGCGCTGGCAGATGCTTTGGTGCAGCAGGGCTTTCAGCTGTTGACCGGAGGCACGGACAATCATCTGATGCTGGTGGATTTGCGGGGTCTGGAGGTGTCGGGAAAAGAACTTCAGAACCGGTGTGATGAGGTTTATATTACCCTGAATAAGAATACGGTTCCCAATGATCCGAAAAGTCCCTTTGTTACTTCCGGAGTGCGGATTGGAACGCCTGCAATTACATCCCGCGGATTGACAGAGGCAGATATGCCGAAGATTGCAGAGTGTGTATGGCTGGCAGCTACGGATTTTGAGAATAAAGCAGACTATATTCGTGCAGAGGTAACGAAGCTTTGCGAGAAGTATCCGATTTATCAGTAAGTTTTTGCTTAGGTATATATTTTGCTGTTTTGATGAGAGTGCTTATTCAGGAATACAGATGAAAGGTACGATTATTTCCATAAAAGAGAAAGCTTAAAGGGGAAGACTATGAGCATGTAAATGAGAATCTTAGGAATAAGATCAATATTTTGAAACAGTAGAAAAAGCTGTGAAGACCGGAGATAAATTCCTCCCGTTTTTCACAGCTTTTTTACTTCCTGTTTATCAGGGGCAGGCAAGAAGATGCCTGTGAACAGAAAGGATTACTTCAGCTGCCTCCGCAAAACACTACGATCCGTTCTGGTGTGGTCTGAGCAGGAATGCTGCGGGTGGTTGCACTGTAAATAACTAAAAGCAGCTTGCCGGACAGGGAGCCGCCAAAGGGCTGGCCGTTGGGAAGCATGCGGCGCGTATGGGGAGAAATATTCAGGCGCAGGGTATCGTCAGAATTTGTCAGCTGGCTGCCAGATGCGCTGTTGGTGAAAACATCCAGAGTGGCATAGGTTCCGGCAGGGGTCAGAGCCACAACTGCCGCACGGTACAAGGGAGGATAGATCAAGGGAACCGGGTCCAGAAGAGAATAAAAGCAGGTCACCTGGTCGCCTGTCTTTATAGGATGGTGATCCAAAACATAGGCAGAGCCATCTACATTCATTCGAATGATGCCCTGATCTAATGTCTGAAGAGTCAAGGTTATGCCGCATCCAGCCAAAGCGGGAGTTGTAGCCTGCCATTGGACCTCAAGAACGGTTCCTGATGTGGGAGTGTATTGGGACATGAAAGCCTCCGGAGAATATTATCATCATTAATATATGATGAAAAGAACAGGATTGACAGCATAAAATAAGCCATACGCTTGTCTGCACAAACCTATGGCTCGGTAAAATAGTTACTGTTCATGGGGGCATCTTCTTGCCCGTCTTTGACGGACAAGAAGCATCAGGCGTTCGCCTGATGTGGAATCTGGCATAAATTTGGGCTTTCAAGCGAGCTTGACGCCCAAATTCATGCCAGATTCCCCGCCCCGTGAACTGTAACATTGAAGTTATTATAGTATAAAATCTGTTTTATCGCAACTGTTACTTTCCTGTCTTTTTTTGTCGTGCAAAAAATTCTGGAATCTGTCTGTCTTTGACAAAAATTTCCATAAGAAATGTGTATAATAGGGTGGAAAAAAGGAGGTGGGGCAAGGAGAACGTGACAGTCACGTTGTATCTGGATGTATTTTTTCTGGTGAATTTCGGGATGGATTATCTGCTGTTGCTGATGGTAAAACGGCTGCTCCATCTGCCGGCGTCTCATGGAAGGCTGTGTCTGGCAGCTGGCATGGGGGCTGGATGGGCATGCTTTGATTTGCTTTTTCCGGTACGGATTCTATGGCTCCGGCTGTTTCTTACCTGGATTGGAGCAGGAGGAGCTATGATCCTCACCGCCTTTGCAGCAAGAGGGTTTTGGCATTGTCCATGGGAAATTCGCCGGATGGTCTCCTGTCTGACAGCCTTCTGGATGGTCAGCGCTTTGGCCGGAGGGATTTTAAGCACCCTGGGGGAACAGACCTTTGCCGGGGGATATCTGGCCGGCACGCGGGCAGTCTGCCAGTGGCGGCTGTTTCCTCTGTGTTTTTGGGCGGCAGGGATTTATTTTGGAGTATGCGCATGGATACAGGCAGCGGGAAAAAGGAGCAGAGAGCAGAGTCTGCTGGTACAGGTAAGGTTATCCTATCAGGGCGCGGAAAAGAAGGTAACTGCTTTGTGGGATACCGGCAATCAGCTTTATGAGCCATATGGAGGCCAGCCGGTCCATGTGATTACCAGTCAGGCATTTCGCCCTCTGTGCAAATCAATGCCAAATATGATTTACATTCCGTTTCGGGCGGTTGGCACAGAAAATGGAATGCTGCCGGGTGTACGGATTGACTCTATGGAAGTGGAAAAAGAAGGGAAGGTGGTGCGGCGTTACGAGCGTCCCTGGCTGGCAGTCAGCCAAAAGCCGTTGTCTGTGGGACACCGGTATGAGATGCTTCTGCATGGGGAGGAAACATGAGATGAAGGAAGCAGCAAAGAGAAAGAACCTAAAGGAGTTGGAAGGAATGATAGTAAAGGTTTCCATACCAAATCGATTTCAATTTAAAGCAGCATCGTCTTTTACCACGATGCTCTGGCAAAAACAGGGGGAGGTCCACTACATAGGCGGAGCCGATATACTGCCGCCCCCTTTTGATGCAAAGGAAGAGGCGGAGATGATTGCCCTTCTTGGGACGGAGCGGGAGAAGGAGGCCCGCTCGCTCCTGATTGAGCATAACCTGCGTCTGGTAGTATATATTGCGAAGAAATTTGACAATACCTGTGTGGGGGTGGAGGATCTGATCTCCATCGGCACCATTGGGTTAATCAAGGCCATCAATACCTTTAACCCGGAGAAAAATATCAAGCTGGCTACCTATGCTTCCCGCTGTATTGAAAACGAGATTCTGATGTATTTGCGCAGGAACAACAAAACCCGCATGGAGGTGTCCATTGACGAGCCGTTAAATGTGGATTGGGATGGCAATGAACTGCTCTTGTCGGATATTCTGGGTACTGATGAGGATATTATTTATCGGGATTTGGAGGATGAGACGGAAAAGAGCCTGTTAAAACATGCCATCAGCCGCTTAAGCCCCAGGGAGCGGAAGATTGTGGAGCTGCGCTATGGGCTGAAGGATGTGGATGGAAACGAGATGACCCAAAAGGAAGTGGCAGATCTCCTGGGAATCTCTCAGTCTTACATTTCCCGGCTGGAAAAAAAGATTATGAAACGTCTGAAAAAGGAAATTGTCCGGCTTGAGTGACTGGATGGTTTGGCTGGTCAGGGGAATGACGGTGCTGCTGGGGAGCTGTTACCCCGCTGTTTGGCCGGAAAGAGAGCCAGAGCCCCAATGGGGAAGAGATCCGTCCTATGCTTTGTATGAGAATTACAGGTATGCGTATGATACATACGTATACCTTTTTTGGGATGAAAGCACAAATGCAGGGCCAGAGGATGCGGGAGTGACTCTGTCAGGCGCAGGTTGGAACCATATGGGAGAAGGGGAAAACAGTCTTCCAAAGGAACCCGGACAGCTGGCAGACAAGGGATTGGGACCGGAAGAGGGCGGGATGTCTGGAAGCGGCATTCAGGAGGAAAATGGTATGGCTATGACAGCAGCCGAATCCGGAGATGGAGCTGAATCCGAAGGAGCAGCTCTATCCGGACAAAAACCAAATTCGGAACATGTGCCGGTTTTAGCCAAATTGCGGGATTATGATTATCTGATGAAAAACTTTTACAGTGTCCATACCTCCACCACAGCGCCCAGAGATCTGATGAAGGCAGAGGAGCTTTTAAAGACCGATCTTCGCATGGAAAAGGATTCCAAGGCTCCTCAGATTTTAATTTACCATACCCATACTCAGGAGACCTATCAGGATTATGGACCAGACAATCCAGAGGCTACAGTGGTGGGAATCGGAAATTATCTGACCCGGCTTTTGGAGGAAAAGGGGTGGAAGGTGATTCACGATACCACCACCTATGATTTAAAGGGCGGAGGGCTGGACCGGAGCAAGGCTTACAACTATGCCCTGGAGGGAATCAGCAGGATTTTAAAGGAAAATCCGTCGATACAGGTGGTGCTGGATCTGCACCGGGACGGAGTGAAGGAGTCCCTTCATCTGGTCTCAGAGGTTGGAGGAAAGCCCACGGCAAACATTATGTTTTTTCAGGGCATGAGCCGGACTCCTGAAGGAGAGATCTCCTATCTGCCCAATCCGTTTCTTAAGGAGAACCTGGCGTTTACCCTGCAGATGCAGCTGGACGCAGCAGAGCGGTTTCCCGGATATACCAGGAAGATTTATATGAAGGGGCTGCGGTATAATCTTCATCTGCGCCCCCGGTCTGCCCTGATCGAGGTGGGCGCCCAAACCAACAGCGGCCAGGAAGCTATGAATGCCATGGAGCCGCTGGCAGAACTTTTAGATAGAGTGTTGCAAGGCGAGTGAAAAAATGGTATATTACTATGATAGTGTTG
>CATLIJ010000101.1 GCA_949948825.1 uncultured Clostridiaceae bacterium | reverse complement strand
CATTTAATTACAATAAATTTCAAGATTTAGTTGAAAAATTTGAGAAAAAGGGTTATGATATACTTGTTTTAAATACGATTTGCAGTGCAACTCAGGAAAGACAGGTGGAAGCCAGCCGTATTGCTTCTGAGGTGGATGTGATGATTGTGATTGGCGACAAGAAGAGCTCCAACTCACAAAAGCTGTACGAGATATGCCAAAAGAAATGTAAGAACACTTACTTTATCCAGACAGTAGGCGATTTCAATCCTGAATGTGTGAATTCTGTACGCAACGTAGGTATTACAGCCGGGGCGTCTACCCCGAAACAAATTATCGAGGAGGTTCATGCTAATGCCAGAGCTAAATGAGTTTGAACAAATGTTGGAGGAGTCATTAAAGACAATACGTACAGGAGAGATCGTCACTGGTAAAGTCATTGATGTCAAAGATGATGAGATTGTCTTGAATATAGGCTACAAGTCAGACGGGATTATCCCCCGCAGTGAGTATACCAATGAGAACAATGCAGACCTGCGGAATCTGGTTCAGGTCGGTGAAGAGATGGAAGCCAAGGTAATCAAGGTCAATGACGGTGAAGGCCAGGTGGCGCTCTCCTACAAGAGACTTGCCATTGACAAGGGGAATAAGCGCCTGGAGGAGGCGTTTAACAACCAGGAGGTATTGACAGCCAAAGTGACACAGGTGCTGGACGGCGGACTGAGCGTGGAAGTAGAGGGAACAAGAGTGTTCATTCCGGCCAGTTTGGTATCCGACACCTACGAGAGAGATCTGACCAAATATGCAGGTCAGGATATTGATTTTGTGGTGACAGAATTTAATCCCCGCAGAAGAAGAATCATTGGAGACCGGAAGCAGCTTATGGTTGCCCGGAAGGCAGAGATGCAGAGAGAGCTGTTCGAGCGCATCCAGGTAGGAGACGTGGTGGACGGCACAGTGAAGAATGTGACAGATTTCGGCGCTTTCATTGACTTGGGAGGCGCAGACGGACTGCTTCATATTTCCGAGATGTCCTGGGGACGGGTGGAGAATCCGAAGAAGGTCTTTAAGACCGGCGATCCTCTGACTGTACTGATTAAGGATATCAATGGGGAAAAGATTGCCCTTAGCTTAAAGTTTCCGGACCAGAATCCTTGGGCTAATGCAGATGAGAAGTATGCCATTGGAAGCATTGTGACAGGCCGGGTTGCCCGCATGACCGATTTCGGAGCTTTTGTAGAGCTGGAGCCGGGTGTGGATGCCTTGCTGCATGTATCTCAGATTTCCCGCGAGCATGTGGAGAAGCCTTCGGATGCTCTGAAGATCGGCCAGCAGATTGAAGCCCGCGTGGTAGATTACAATGGAGAAGACCGGAAGATCAGCCTGAGCATGAAGGTTTTGCAGAATGGCTCTGCCCAGGTGCAGGAGGACAATTCGGATGTGGCAGATGTGGATATAGACGCTGTGGCTGCCCAGTTTGATGGAGAAGAATAAGACAGTTTGCTTTGCTTGTGTATTTGTGTGAATGTGTGAAATGCTGTGACAGCGCTTTGTCTGGGCCTGTCACTCTAAAAAGTGTAAACGTGTGAAAGTGTAAAAAGTGGAACAAGCCAGATAGGGGTCTGTCAAGCGTTGATGCAGAAGCGGACTCTTATTTGGTTGTTTTTGTTTTCGGATAGTTCTTTATGATTTTTGGAGGAAAACATGAATGAAAAAGAAATAACCTTTATTTTACAAAAGATGGAGGAAGAAGAGATTCGGAATGTATATGAAATCCATATGAAAAAAGACTTTCCTCCAGATGAGTTAAAACCATTAAAAGCCATTTTTGCCATGCTGGAAAGAGGATTCTATGATTGCTTCGGGTTTTATGAAGAAGGAAAACTCAAAGCATACGCCTTTTTTGTGATTCATCCTCAATGGGAGGTGGGACTGTTAGATTATCTGGCAGTCTGCGAACCTTACCGGGGCTCCGGCATCGGTGGAAAGTGCCTGAGGGCAGTAAAGGATTATTACAAAGATAAAAAAGGGATTCTGCTGGAATGCGAAAGTGTGGACAGTGGGGGAGATCCTCAGGAAATTAAGATCAGAGAGCAGCGTATCCGGTTTTACGAAAGAAACGGATGCAGGAAAACAGATGTAAAATCCCGTCTCTTCGGGGTGGAATATACAATCCTGTACATGCCGTTTCATAACCAGGAGATCCAGGCATTGGAGGAGTTGGAAAGAGTGTACCGGGAGATGTTTCCGGAAAAAACATATGAAAAACAGGTGGCTGTTTTCAAGTGAGTAAAGAATTGACATCCCCCTCGTGTTTCGCTATAATAAAGAGAACGTCAGCCCCTGGAAAAGGGGGCGTGAAAGGAACCTGACAGAGTATGATCCGACTAGAGCGTACCAGTGTGATGAATTTTGAAAATGCAATGCGGGGAGCCAGAAATCCTATGAACAGCTGGGACCGGATGGACAGCAGCTATGATGAAGAGGGGAATTTTGTGCTGGGTCCAAAGGATTTGGAGCTTGCAGTGCGGCTGTGCAGGGCAGGCAGCGACCATCGGAAATTTATCCGCCAGATTTTTGTGTCTGTGGATATCACAGCGCCTTTATACTGGTGGAAGGAGTATGATACCTATAAGGTGGCTACGGTGGCCAATTCCACCTCCACCATGCATCGGATTCACCGGAAGGCTTTTGACATGGAGGATTTCAGCTGCGACCGGATGACGCCGGAAACGCGGGCTTTTATGGAGACAGTAGTGGGGCGGCTGGAGGAGATCCGCCTTAAGTATCTGGAGACAAAAAGCAGGGAGGACTGGTATGATCTGATTCAGCTTCTGCCTTCCAGCTACAATCAGATGCGCACCTGTTCTCTGAACTATGAAACCCTGATGAATATTTATTATGCCAGAAGAAGTCATAAATTGGAGGAGTGGCATGTGTTTTGCGATTGGGTCAGGAATCTGCCCTATGGGAGAGAACTGATTCTGGCAAAGGAGGAGGAATAGTATGTACAAGATTTTAAAAGCCGTAAAGCTGGCGGAAAAGATATTTTTGATGGATGTAAAAGCGCCCAGAGTGGCCAGGTCCTGCCAGCCTGGGGAGTTTGTGATTGTGAAAATAGATGAGCGGGGGGAGCGGATTCCCCTGACCATCTGCGATTTTGACCGGCAGGAGGGAACTGTGTCCATTGTGTTCCAGATTGTGGGGGCATCCACCAAACGGATGGCAGATTTAAAGGAAGGAGACAGTTTCCAGGATTTTGTCGGGCCTTTGGGAAATCCCTCTGATTTTGTGAAAGAGGATTTGGAGCAGGTAAAGAAGAGAAGATATCTTTTTGTGGCAGGCGGTGTGGGAACCGCGCCGGTGTATCCGCAGGTCAAGTGGATGCGGGAGCATGGCATTGAGGCAGATGTCATTGTGGGAGCCAAGACAAAGGATCTGCTCATTTTAGAATCAGAGATGAAGGAAGTGGCAGGGAACCTTTACATAACTACAGATGATGGTTCTTATGGAAGAAAAGGCATGGTGACAGAGGTGATCCGGGATTTGGTGGAAAATCAGAAAAAGCAGTATGATATCTGTGTTGCCATCGGGCCGGTGATTATGATGAAATTTGTGTGTCTTCTCACAAAAGAGCTGGGCCTTCCCACCATTGTCAGCATGAATCCGGTTATGGTGGACGGTACCGGCATGTGCGGCGCATGCCGTCTGACTGTGGGAGACCAGGTAAAATTTGCCTGTGTGGACGGACCGGAGTTTGACGGTCATCTGGTAGATTTTGACGAGGCCATGAAACGGCAGCAGATCTATAAGACAGAGGAAGGCCGCGCCATGTTGAGACTTACAGAAGGGGATACTCACCACGGCGGCTGCGGCCTGTGTGGTTAAGGAGGAGAAGGATTATGGATATGTTGAAGAAAATACCAGTGCGGGAGCAGGAGCCCAAGGTCAGGGCAGCTAACTTTGAAGAGGTCTGCTATGGATATAATGAGGAGGAGGCCAGAGCCGAGGCGTCCCGCTGTCTGAAGTGCAAAAATGCCAGGTGCATGGGCGGCTGTCCAGTGTCCATTCACATTCCGGAATTTATCAAAAAGGTGGAGGAGGGAGACTTTGAGGCTGCTGCCAATGTGATTGCCGAGGCGTCTGCCCTGCCGGCTGTGTGCGGGAGAGTGTGTCCCCAGGAGACCCAGTGCGAGGGTCAGTGCATCCGGGGAATCAAGGGAGAGCCGGTTTCCATCGGAAAGCTGGAGCGGTTCGTGGCAGACTGGTCCAGGGAGCATGGATTTGTTCCAAAAGCAGCAAAAGAGAAGCTTGGAAAAAAGGTGGCTGTGGTGGGCTCCGGCCCTGCAGGGCTTACCTGTGCCGGAGATCTGGCCAAGTTAGGATATGATGTGACAATCTTTGAGGCGCTCCATGAGCCGGGAGGAGTGCTGACCTACGGGATTCCGGAGTTCCGTCTTCCCAAGGAGACTGTGGTCCGCACGGAGATCGAGAATGTAAAAAAGCTGGGAGTGACCATTGAGACAGATGTGATAATTGGAAAATCCGTTACCATTGACGAATTGATGGAGGAGGAAGGATATGAGGCAGTGTTTATTGGCTCTGGCGCAGGCCTTCCAAAGTTTATGGGCATTCCGGGAGAAAATGCCAACGGAGTGTTTTCTGCCAATGAATATCTGACCCGAAGCAATCTGATGAAGGCATTCCGGGAGGATTATGACACGCCCATTGCAGCCGGGAAAAAGGTGGCAGTAGTGGGTGGCGGAAATGTGGCCATGGATGCGGCCAGAACCGCTTTGAGGCTGGGCGCTACCGTCTATGTGGTGTACCGCCGCAGTGAGGCAGAGCTGCCAGCCCGGGTGGAGGAGATTCACCATGCCAAGGAGGAGGGAGTGGAGTTTCACCTTCTCACCAATCCGGTGGAAATCCTTACGGATGACAAAGGCTGGGTCACAGGTATGACGGTGCGGAAGATGGAGCTGGGAGAGCCGGATGAATCCGGCCGTCGCCGGCCAGTGGAGATTCCTGGTTCTGATTATACTATAGAAGTAGATACCGTTATTATGTCCCTGGGAACCTCACCCAACCCCCTTATTTCCTCCACCACAAAGGGATTGGAAGTAAACCGCCGCAAATGTATTGTGGCGGAGGCTAATAATGGCCAGACCTCCCGCCCGGGAGTGTTTGCAGGAGGAGATGCTGTCACTGGAGCTGCCACTGTGATTCTTGCCATGGAGGCAGGGAAAAATGGGGCGAAAGGGATTCATGAGTATCTTAGCGGAAAGTAAGGAGCAATGATTATAAAATAAGAGCAGGGTTTTTGCAGCGGAATCCAATGGTTTCTGCTGCAGAATCCCTTTTTGTGTATATAGTAACATGCTGAACGGTTACGGTACTGGAATGGCGTGTGGATGGGCGATATGTGCCGGGGAGCTGATTGTTTTCAGGCAGAAAAGAATCTTTCATGGTCATTTGTGCCAAAGTATGGCATGGATGAAAGTATACATGTTTTCAGCGGTTTGTGACATAAGGAACAGTCCCGAAATAACTTCCCATATTCCTTGTCTTTTTCTCTGACAGCACTGCTCAAAAATCAGTTACATAACCCGCTATGCGCCCGATTTTTGAAAAGTGCTCTCAAAAGAAAATCCTGCGGACTAATGGGAAGCTATTTCGGGACAATTCCTAAGTATAAAAATGAGAAAGGGGAATTGAATTGTGGAGAGGACGATGACAAAGGAAGAAAAATTCAGGCAGATGACCGAGACGCCGGTGAACCGCCTGATTCCGAGGCTGGCAATCCCAACCATCATCAGTATGCTGGTGACTTCCATTTACAATATGGCAGACACCTTTTTTGTCAGTCAGATCGGAACCAGTGCCTCCGGGGCCGTAGGGGTGATCTTTTCTGCCATGGCCATGATTCAGGCAGTGGGATTTATGCTGGGAATGGGCAGCGGCAACAATATTTCCCGTTCTCTGGGGAATCAGGAGGAGGAGAGGGCCAGCATTCTGGCTGCTACCGGATTTTTTACGGCAGGGATCATTGGAATTGGATTTATGGTATTTGGGATGCTGTTTTCAGAGCAAATGGTCTTTTTTTTGGGAGCCACCAAAACCATTGCCCCCTATGCCCAGGATTACGCCAGATATATCCTGATTGCAGCTCCTTTTATGATGTGCTCCTTTGTGATGAACAATATTCTGCGCGCCCAGGGGAATGCCATGCTGGCCATGGTGGGAATCACAACCGGGGGCATTTTGAATATGATTCTGGACCCGATTCTGATTTTTGGGGCAGGAATGGGCATCTCCGGGGCAGCGGTGGCTACCATGGTCAGCCAGATGATCAGCTTTGGCATATTGCTCTACCAATGCAATTCTCATGGGGACTGCATTAAGATTCAGATCTCCCGGTTCCGGCCTACCTTAAGGATATATGGGGACATTATCCATGCAGGGCTGCCGTCTTTGTGCCGGCAGGGACTTGCCAGCGTGGCGGCGGTTGTGCTGAACTTTGCGGCAGCTCCTTATGAAGACGCAGCCATTGCTGCTATGTCCATAGTGACTCGGTTTATGATGTTCATTAATTCCAGCCTGATTGGGTTTGGCCAGGGATTCCAGCCGGTGTGCGGCTTTAACTTTGGGGCAAGGCGGTATGACCGGGTTCTGGAGGCTTACTGGTTCTGCGTCAAGGTGGCAGTAACCATGCTGACGGTCTTTGGGATCGTGGCTTTTGTTTTCAGCAGGCCGATTCTGACCCTGTTCCGGAGGGAAGATCTGCGGGTGATTGAGATTGGCACTCTGGCCCTGCGGCTTCAGCTTCTCACCATGCCCTTCCAGGCGTGGGTGATTATGGTCAATATGCTGACCCAGTCCATAGGTTATGGCTTCAGGGCTTCTCTGGTTGCTATGGGAAGACAGGGACTGTTTCTCATTCCCGCCCTGCTTGTCTTTCCTCATGTATTTGGCATTTTGGGAGTCCAGATGGCACAGCCCATTGCAGATCTCCTTACCTTTGTGCTGGCTACAGGAGTGGTGGCAGGAGTCCTGAAGGAGCTTGGGAAGCTTCGGAGGGAAAATGCCTCTTAAGGCTCTTCCATAATAGAACAAAAAGTTTTGGAAAAATAAAAAAAGATACTTATTGTTTTTAGAAAAGCGACGATATAAATGGTGTAGGGCAAGCGGGTTCGGTTTCGGACAGCGCGAACCTTGCCGTCTCTTTCGTATAAGGGCCCATACGGGAAGAGATCTTGGGGACAGGGAGGTTCCTGAGAGCAGCGATCATGGAATAGGAGGATGTTTTTATGATTATTCAACACAACATAGCTGCGATTAACTCTTACAGAAATTTAGGCACAAACCAGAGCGGATTGAACAAGAACCTGGAGAAATTGTCTTCTGGTTATAAGATCAACCGTGCAGGTGATGATGCAGCAGGTCTGGCTATTTCCGAGAGCATGAGATCTCAGATCAACGGCCTCAACCAGGCTGCAAAGAACGCACAGGATGCTATCGGACTGATTCAGACTGCTGAAGGTGCTTTGACAGAGGTTCACTCCATGTTACAGCGTCTTACCACTCTGGCTTCCCAGTCTGCTAACGGTACCTACAACACCGTAGCAAGAGGCAACCTGCAGAGCGAGGTTTCCGAGCTGTTGAAGGAAATCGACCGTATCGCTAACAACACAGACTTCAACGGCATTAAGCCTCTGGCTAATACCGGAAGTGCTGGTAAGATGACTTTCCAGATTGGTCCCAGCTCCGCTGAAACAATCGTGGTAAACAGTCAGGCTATGACCGTCAGCGGTATCCAGGCAGCTGTTTGGGATGCTAAGCTGGGTATTGACAGAGATCGTGCGGCTCAGAATTTGCCGACTACTGCAGTTGCTGCTAACACTAGCGGTGTAGATATTACGTATAAGCTGGGTAGTACAACAGTGACAGTTACTCTTCAGGCTGCTAGCACGACCAGTGGCGCTTACCTCAATGCAAGTGGTACAGTAAATGCTAATGCATTCCAGACAACAGAGAATCTGTTTAAGGGAACTCAAATTAATGGCAAGAGTACTTTGGCATCTGCATTGTTGCATACCATGGATATTTCCGGAAGCAGCACCGTTGTTGCTAATGCTGCTATTGATACCATCAGTGCTGCTATCAATGCTGTTTCCAGCTACCGTGCTAAGCTCGGTGCTGCTCAGAACAGACTTGAGCATACAGTTAACAACCTGAAGGTAACTTCCGAGAAC
>CATLIJ010000100.1 GCA_949948825.1 uncultured Clostridiaceae bacterium | reverse complement strand
CTACTGCAAGGACCAGATAAAATCCCCAGGGAACAGGTCCCCAGTGGAACAGAGGGTAAGCGGCAGCCCAGCCAGAGCCCTTTTCTGCCACATAAGGATCTGAGGCGTAAATCAGCCATTCACAGCAGGAGTAGAATAAAATATCAGCAGCAAGGCCAGCCGTAAACATCATGGAACCCCAGCGGAATTCGGAATACTGGGGTTTTTCCATGTCTCCCAGCCGGATGGAACCATAGGGAGAGAAGGCCAGATACAAAGATACAAGAAATATTCCTAATCCAATCAGCAGATAATAGGCTCCCAGCTGATCTCCCAAAAAGAAACGAATCTGTTCCAATATTCTGGAAGAATCCTCTGGAAAAAGCACAAACAGGAAACAAAGGACAACAATGGAGACAAAGGGAAAAACCGTAGTACATAAATCCAGCTGCCCAAGCAGGGTCTGTGCGGATGACTCTTTATTCTTCATATGTGATAACCTCCTTCTCAAAAAATGATGGTATTCGGATGTTCAAAAAAATAGATATCTATTAACTTTTGAACAAGATAATACCATGACTTTAAAAAAAATGCAAGGAAAAAATTGAGAATTTATGAAATTCGGACAGCAAAATCTAAAGATTTATACTTATAAATTGAGTAGATAGAATGAGAAAAATAGCAATAAAAAAAGAAAGGTGCCGAAAAATAAAAGGACGATATCTTATTCTGTATATACAAAAACCTATATTATTTTTAATAAAACAAACAAAATGAGTAAATGGACGTCACATATAAGTTAGTATCCCCATTTCGTTTGTTAAAATGGAAAAAAATGGAGGGTATTTGTATTTATGAGAAGCAATATCAGACAGTTGCGAAAGCAGCGGAATATTTCGCAAAAGGTGTTGGGAGAACAGATTGGGCTTTCTCAGCAGGTGGTCAGCCGCATGGAAAGAGACAGAAGCAAAATCCAAATCGATGTACTGATCAACCTGGCAGAATATTTTCATGTGTCTACAGATTGCGTATTAGGTTATTGTGATGGCGGGGAAAAGGACGAGCCTGCAGAAGATGAGGACTCCATGCAGAATGAAGAGGTGGAGCTGAATATAGAAGAAATGGAAGAGCTGGAGCCATCGGATCGGATGAAAAGACAAGCCGTGTGGCAGCTTTTGGCAGAATTAAAGCGGTATCTTTAATGGATACCGCATTTTTAATCTTCTACCATAAGTCCGCTGTGATAGGAATAGCAGCCCAGCTCGTCCAGCAGTCGGGCAATATCCTGTTCCCGGGAGATAGCAGCATGGTCCATGGCTGTATTTAGAATGGCGTAAACATTGCAGCACTTTTGCAGGGACTGGTGAAAAAGCTCCGGAAAAGATGCTTTGGAGGCAAGGCGGCGGTTCCAGGGATTGCACCAGGTTTCATGGTCCAGGTTTAAGCAGGCGCGCGGATTGGAGACCTCATCTGTAACCAGCTTGGAGGAGGCAAGAGGCTTTTTGAGAAAGATATTTTCCACAAAAGCAATCCCGTTGCGCTTTCGGCCCGATGGATCTGCCAGAGTACGGCAGCCAAACCGGAGGGCAAGGATCGACCGGTGAACCATAGGAGGCGTTACCTGAAAATTATTTTTGAAAGTAATCGGATAATAGGTTTCATTAATGCATTTGGACAGGAAGCGGGAGATAAACTGCATTTCCATGCCATTTAAACAGATTGTGGCCGCCTGGTTAAACTGGGATGGCTTTTTCTTTTTGTACTTTAACAGGAGAAGCGCATCAATATCATTTTCCAGGGCTGCATGCATTCCGTGAGCCTGAGCAGTGGGAGCCTTGGCATTGTATCCGATCCGGCCATACACATAGGGGTGGCAGATAGAATCCCCAATATAATGGCAGAGATAGCCGCAGAAATAGGACAGAGCCTCTGCCCTTTGTTGCTTAAAAGGAATTTCCCCAAGATTTTTTAAATAACAGGTAAAAAAATCCTGAATATGATGCTCATGCATATAAGACCCCACGTTCCTGTAATCCCGGTGCCGTAAAATCGGAATGTTGTAAAAGAAAATATCCGGCCCCTGAAGTCCCAGCTGGTAGAGCCAGCGGTATTTGGCAATAATGTATTTCAGCTGATTGTTGGGCAGATCATTAAATGCTTTCATCCCCAAAATATAATGTGTAGTAAACCCCGGCATTTTAAAGTCCCTCTTCTTTTTCTGATTTGATATTCTTATCATAACACAGGAAAAAGAAAAATGCGAGAGGGGAATGACAGGTTTATCATACATGGACAGGGAAGGAACATACAATGAAAAAAAGAAAGTATGGACGGGGCAAAATGGGGGTTGCAGAGACAATACATTTCCTCGTATGGGGGCCCTGGACTCTGGCTCTTTTGTTGGGCGCCGGAGTCTGGTTTACCATAAAATCCGGATTTTTCCAGATTTTGGGAATAAGGCGCTGGTGGGGAGAAACCGCAGGCAGTCTGATGGAAGGGACAGAGGAGAAAAAGGAAAAATATAAGATTACGCGTTTTCAGTCTGCTTGCACTGCCCTTGCAGCAACCATTGGCACAGGAAATATTGTAGGGGTGGCCACAGCGCTGGCAGCAGGAGGGCCGGGAGCGTTGTTCTGGATGTGGGTGTCAGCGGCAATCGGGATGATGACTGCTTATACTGAGACCTGGCTGGGACAGATTTACCGTTACCGGAGAGCGGATGGAGAATGGATGTGCGGTCCTATGGTTTACATGGACCGGGGAATGCAGTGTCCGTTATTGGGAACCTTATATGCAGCGCTGGCAGTGCTGGCGTCTCTTTGCATGGGAAGCATGGTACAGTCCAATTCCATGAGCGGAACCCTGAAATTTGCCGCAGGAATACAGCCTTTGTGGAGCGGTATTTGGATTACCATGCTTACTGGCCTGGTGATTGCAGGAGGAACCCGGCGGATTTCCAGGGTATCGGAACGCCTGATGCCGGTTTCCGCAGGTATTTATATTATGTTTTCCCTGATTGTCATATTGTCTTGCTGGGAAAAGCTGCCGGGAATTTTTGCCATGGTGTTTCGGGAAGCATTTCAAATTCAGTCTGTGGGAGGCGGAATTTCAGGATTTCTGCTGAGCCGGAGTGTCCGGTATGGATTGTCAAGAGGCGTATTTTCCAATGAAGCAGGACTGGGAAGCTTAGCGGTTCTTCACGGTGCGGCGGAGGACACCACTCCCTGGCAGCAGGGAATGTGGGCTATGTTTGAGGTGTTTTTTGATACCATTGTGATCTGTACATTGACCGCGCTTGTGATTTTATGCGCAGACTATGGCGGACCAGATGGAAGTAACCCGGCTTTTGGAAGAGAAGGCGCAGCGCTGACAGCATACTGCTTTTCAGTGAGGCTGGGGATTTTTGGAGAGATTCTGGTGTCAGCAGCAATGACTGTGTTTGCTTTTGCCACGATCATAGCCTGGTATTATATGGGAAGGCAGACTTTTCAGTATTTGCTGGAGCGGTTAAGCAGAGGAGGATATTTTGGCATTTCCCGGAAAAACTGGGAGGCAGTATACAGGACATTGTATCTTCTGGCTGTGTTTGCTGGATGTATATGCAGGCTGCAGGTGGTATGGCTGGTGTCAGATCTGTGGAACGGAATGATGATCTATCCCAACCTGCTGGCAATTCTGTGGCTGTCCGGACAGGTTCGCTATCCGGAGAAGGGCAGCAGGTAGGATGGCTATGGATGGGAATAATATATTTTTACCGGATGCAAATATAGATCAGATATCCTGTGTACATTCCTAACATGACCAGACCCTCCAGCCGGCTGAGCTGCTCCCGGCTGCGGCACAGAATCAGGGTAATCAGGCTGAATACCACAAGGCAGATTGCATCAATCACTGCAGAACGATTTACCTGGATGGGCTTCACTGCTGCTGACACGGCAAGCACCATGAGAATATTGAAAATGTTAGAGCCAATGACATTACCCAGGGCCAGCCCGTTTTCCCCTTTTCGGGACGCTACGATGGAAGTGACCAGCTCCGGAAGAGAGGTGCCGAGGGCAACCACAGTCAATCCCACAAGAGTCTGGCTTAAGCCAAAGGCCAGGGCGATTTCACTGGCACAGTCTACAACCAAATCTCCGCCCCACACAATGGCGGCAAGGCCGCCTGCAATATACAGAAGACAACGGATGGGAGGCAGAGTCCGGACCGTTTCCTCTGCCTGTACCCGGTTAATCCAGGCATCCCGCACAGTCAGGGCCATAAATGCAGCAAAAAGTCCCAGGAGAATAAAGGCCTCCCCGCGGCTTAAGAAAAAGTCCCGGAAAATCATCAGAAGCAGAATCACTCCAACCAGGATGGAGGCAAGAAAATCCCACCTTAGGCGGACTTTAAAGGCATGAATAGCGCCGCAGCAGCCCAATACCACCAGCAGATTGAAAATATTGGAGCCAATTACATTTCCCACGGCAATCTCATTGTTGCCGGCCAGAGACGCAGTGGTGCTGACCGCCAGCTCCGGGGCGCTGGTGCCAAAGGCCACAATGGTCAGACCGATAATAATGCTCGGTACCCTGAGCATTCTGGCAACCGATGAACTTGCCTCCACAAAAAAGTCGGCTCCCTTGATCAGAAGAACAAATCCTGCAATCAGCATTACATACACTTTCAGATTCATAATTTTCCCTCTTTTCTATCTTGTAGTTTTCCCTGTTGTTCGGAAAGCCTCTGGCAAATCATTTGACTTACGGGTATAAAAAAAGCAAGGCTTTTGCCGTATCACAAGGACACAACAAAAGTCTCGCTTATTATATGCGTACCGGGCAGCTTTTATCAGAAACCGGATTCATCTCTCTGGACGAATCAGGTCCATCTGCCTGCCGTGATGACGATATCGCAAAACATCTGCACAGCCACTGCAGATGCAAGCTACTCCCTTCTATTAGTTTCAGTATATTCACTTTCCGGACACTTGTCAAGGCGAAAATAAGAAAAACCCCTTTTTAAAGGGGCCTTTCCTACTACAGTTTATATAAGAGGTTAAAAAGGGAGGAGAGCTGATTTTTCTATCAGCCCGAGTATTATGAAAAAAATCTTATAAGCATATCATATATACGGCATTGATGGTTGCTTACAAAAAACAGTATATCCAGGAATCGTGAAGAAATCGTGTTGTTTGTGTAAAAGGTTTTTGAATGATTTGTGAACAACAAATGAACGCAGCTGTTCAGACGGCAGGAAATCCGGCATGAATTTTGGGTGTCAGGGGAAAAGGTAAATGATTGAATTTTGTCGAATACTATGATATATTAATGTGGAAAAGTGAAAGAATAACGTAGCAGGGAAGGAAACAGAACTGTTACAGGAAGGGTGTCGTTTATGGTAGATCAATGGAATCTCACGATTCCGGAGCTGACAGGGAGGGAAAAGAGAAAAGCTTATGTCTATCTGCCAGAGTCCTATTTTGCGGAGCCAGGAAGACGGTATCCGGTGCTGTATATGTTTGACGGACATAATGTGTTTTTTGACCAGGATGCTACTTATGGCAAGTGCTGGGGCATGAAAGAATACATGGAAGGGACAGGTACTCAGATGATTGTGGCGGCAGTGGAGTGCAATCATAGTCCGGACCATGGGCGGCTGAAGGAATATACCCCTTTTGACTTTCGGGAAAAGGGGATCGGGGAAATTCAGGCAAAGGGAAAGATTACCATGGAATGGATGGTCAATACTTTTAAAAAGGAGATTGACAGAAAGTTCCGGACCCTGCCGGGAAGAGAGCATACTTTTATAGCAGGCAGCTCCATGGGCGGGCTGATGACCCTGTATGCAGTGCTGGAGTACAATTCGGTCTTTTCCCGGGGAGCAGCCCTTTCTCCGTCTGTGTGGGTTGCGCGGCGAAGGATGGAGCAGATGATTGAGCAGGCAAAGGTTGCCCCGGACACAGTCATTTATATGGACTATGGATCAGAGGAATTTAAGAATCATGCTAACATGAGAAATTTGTTTGCCAGGGTCGCCTTTCTTTTGATGGAAAAGCAGATTCTGACAGTAAGCCGGATTGTTCCGGGAGGCCAGCACTGTGAAGCAAGCTGGGAGCGTCAGATTCCGTTTTTTATGAATACTCTGCTGTATGAGACAGAAGAAAGACATGGCAGGAAGAATTAAATCCAAATCAAAAGCAGAATGGAGAGAATATGGAAACACAATATTTCAGGGAATATAGCCCTGCCCTAAATCGGGATATGGAGTGTAAGGTTTATGGACATGCCGGCAGGCCGGTATTGTTTATTCCGTGTCAGGATGGACGTTTTTTTGATTTTGAGAATTATAAAATGACAGATGTGTGGTCGCCGTGGATTGATTCCGGCAAAGTGATGGTATTTGCCATTGATACCATGGACCGGGAGACCTGGTCCAACCGGAGCGGAGATCCGGGCTGGAGGAGCTGGCGCCATGAACAGTGGATTCGGTATATTCTGGATGAGATGGTTCCCTTTATGCGCTGGATGGTAAATGAGCGGAATGGCTGGGACGGGAAGCCGGGAGTGATGGCATTTGGGTGCAGTTTGGGAGCAACCCATGCAGTGAATCTGTATTTCCGGTTTCCGGCAGTGTTTGACCGGCTTTTGGCCTTAAGCGGCATCTATACAGCAGAGTATGGGTTCCACGGGTATATGGATGAGCGGGTTTATTTGAATTCTCCCATACATTATCTGCCTAATATGCCAAAGGAGCATTCCTACATGGAACTGTATAACCGGAATAAGGCCGTGATCTGTGTGGGGCAGGGTCCATGGGAGCTTCCGGATTCCACACGGCAGCTGCAGAGGATTTTAAATGAAAAGGGAATTGGGGCCTGGGTGGATTTTTGGGGCTATGATTGTTCCCATGACTGGCCCTGGTGGTATAAGCAGGTGGAATATTTTCTGCCTTATCTGCTGGAATAGGGTTCCTGGTTTTGTTTTAAAGCAGATAAGATGCAAAAAAGGAAAGGAAAGAGTATTTATGAAAAACGTAATTTTTATTTCCCCTAATTTTCCCACAAATTACTGGCAGTTTTGCAGGGAGCTTCGGAATAATGGCATGAATGTGCTGGGGATTGGAGACCAGCCCTATCCTGAATTGATGCCAGAGCTGAAAGCCAGCCTGAACGAGTATTACAAGGTCAGCAGCCTGGAAAATGAAGATGAGGTATACCGGGCTGTGGCATTTTTCGCATTTAAGTATGGCAGAATTGACTGGCTGGAATCCAACAATGAATACTGGCTGGAACGGGATGCCAGACTTCGGACGGATTTTAACATTAAAAGCGGATTTCAGATTGAAGATATTCCCCGGATTAAATATAAATCCAGAATGAAGGAATACTATGCAAAGGCAGGGATTCCAACGGCGCGTTATTATGTGGTGGAGGATTTGGAGGGATGTCTGAATTTTGCGGCTGAAGTGGGCTATCCTTTGGTGGCAAAGCCAGACAATGGAGTGGGCGCTTCCGATACCTGGAGGATTGAAAGCGAGGAACAGCTGAAGGGATTTTTTGGGCGCAGAATGCCCGGAGTACCTTATATTATGGAAGAATTTGTGTATGCGGAGGTAAATTCCTATGACGCTGTCATTGACTCCAACGGAGAGCCGGTTTTTGAGACGGGCAATGTAACGCCCATGTCCATTATGGATATTGTGAATAATGCAGATAATTCCATTTATTATATTTTAAAAAGGCTTCCGGAGGACACCCGTGCCGCTGGACGCGCGGCTGTGAAAAGCTTTGGAGTAAAGAGCCGTTTTATCCATTTTGAATTTTTCCGTCTGACCCGGGATCAGGCCGGACTGGGGAACAAGGGAGATGTGGTGGCCCTGGAAGTGAACATGCGCCCCTGCGGGGGATTTACTCCGGATATGATCAATTATGCCCACAGCACCAATGTATACAAAATATGGGCGGATATGATTGCCTTTGATCACTCAATGGTGCCAGTGGGAAAACATGCTTACTGCGCTTTTGCCGGCCGCCGGGACGGGAAAGATTTTGTTATGAATGACCAGGAAATCATGGGAAGGTTTGGGGGCAATATGAAAATGGCAGAACGATTGCCGGACGTGCTGGCCGGAGCTATGGGAAACCAGATGTATGTGGCAGTGTTTGACACAAAAAAGGAGATGGAAGAGTTTTACAGAAGCATATTGGAGTGCTATAATCATTAAAGGAAGGAACCAGGAGAAAGAGAGGAGAATGGAATGAAGAATCCAGTAGTGACAATTA
>CATLIJ010000099.1 GCA_949948825.1 uncultured Clostridiaceae bacterium | reverse complement strand
CCCGCAGCAAGCCGGATTCCTCCATGTATCATTTTTCCCATTGTCTTTTGCCACTCCTTTACCAGTGATGGAACAGCCTTCCCCACTGCCGGCTTATCTGACTGCAAACCCTTCTCACCGTCAATTTCCAAAGCTTCTGTTGGTCCATGAACTCTCTGGCCTTTTCTCCATACCTTTTGCAGCCATACCGCCGGCCTTTTCCCATACTCTCTCAAAAAGAGCAAAAACTCCCCCAAATATCTGCTGGTACTTCTCATGCCATCTGCCACAAAGGTCCCTGCTCTTGTGAAGCCCTTTTTCATCTGTAAGAGAATCAGACTGGTCTCCTTCTCTCCAGCCATGCCCTTCTGCCTTTTTTTACGGCTCACTGCATAATCCGCCCGCACATGATATGCCTCCAAAATCTCTGCTGTCAGTTCATCCAGGCTGCCAAAATCTGCGATAGCCTCTTCCTCTGTAAGCCCGCTCTCCTGCTTTAGATCAATATGCTGCTCATACTCACTGATAATATCCCTAAGCTCATCCTCCTGAAGCACGGACAACGCCTGCTCTAATTTACTGATAAATGTCTTCTTATCCATGCCGGCACTCCTCCAAAAAACCTCCCACCTTTTCTGTAAGCTCCTTCCACTCTTTCTCCAGAAGATCCCGGTACAGCACTCCTGCTGCGGTCAGATGATAATACTTTCTGGGCGGTCCTTCCTTTGACTCCCTTAAATAAGTTTCAAAATAATGCTCATTGGTCAGGCGCTTTAAAAGCGGATAGATTGTGCCTTCGTTTACATCCACCACCTTGGACACCTCCTCCACCAGTTCATATCCATACATGTCCCTCTGGCGGACGGATTCCAGCACAATCAGCTCCAACACCCCTTTTTTAAACTGCGCATTCATAATCTCCCACGCCTTTCTGCGGCAACAGCAATATGTTATTACCTGATACTATATTACACCTACTACTATGTAATGTCAAGTACTATTCTATAAAAGATACCTGCCAAAGCAGGTATCTTGTTACTGTCCACAGGAGGCATCTTTTTGTCCGTCTTCAACGAACAAGAAGCATCAGAAAAGTTATGCTTCATCGGAGGGAAACAGAACGATCTTCTGAACGCTTCCCGCCTCGTCGCTCCACACCAGGCAGGTGCTGGATTCCTGCACATCTGCAAGGGTGACAATATTTCTTGTCAGATAAGGCAGAATCTGGCAGTCTGCCGGAACCGTATAGGATACCTGATCCTGTGTCTCCAGCCTCCAGCTTCCGTCTGCCTGCTGCTCCATGGATTTTACCTCAATATAATCTGGCGCCTTCCCATCCTGGGGAATCTGACAAATCACCATCTCTGCCGTAGTCATGGGAGGCAGGCTCATGGTCATAGCCGGCCCAATATAGGCATAGATAAAATCCCCCTCCTTGATGCTGCCCAAATCTACCGGGTATCCGTTCTCTCCATCCAGCACACGGGAAAATTCGTCACTGATATTCAGCACAATCTCCCCAGCAAAGGATACGCCTGACTGATTGTCAATACGAATCATGTCTTCCTCCACGCCAAGGACTGGACCCCATATACGAATTTGATTCAAAACAGCTTCCAAATCCTGTTCCGGTTTCACTCCCGGGCCTACTTCTCTCTGCTTGACAGTCTCTGCCGGCACTGCCTGTTCTGTCTTCACTCCCGGCCCTACTTCTTCCTGCCGGCTTGCCTCTGTGGCCTCTGTCACATCCGCCGGGTCCTGAGCCTGAGCCAGACCTACGCAGCCTAACACCATAAGCCCTGTACAGCAAGCAGCTGCCAATACTGTATTCTTTATTTTCTTCATATTTGCGTTCCTTCCCTTCTGCACATTCTTGTATTATTGAGCTTCCAATCCCGAACCCTCAATGCCTTCCAGATGTGTCTGGATGGAGCATTGGCTGTGTCTTGGAATGGTAACAGTATACCAGACAAAAGCCTTTATTGCTATTGAAAAATGCAGACGTTTCTCTTACGAATTTATTACCCCGTTACCGTTCAGACCGCGGGGAAACGGGTCACTCCTCCAGCATCTGCTGAATCTCCCCCACACACCCTCCGCAGACCGTACCTGCCCCGGTGGCCTCCTGGATTTCCTCCACAGTCCTTGCTCCGGCTTCTATGGCATCCTGAATCTCCCCGGCTGTCACTCCCATACAATTACACACAATCTCATCTCGGTCCATCTTGATTTCCTCCTGAACATTCTTTCTAAATGTGGTTTGCTCAAAAAACCGGTTCTCATTCCCCTGGCTTTTCCACATTATCCCTAAACATTATCTCCAAACCCCCGGCTTTTATCCCTTTATAATTCCAGACTATTGGCAATCCCTTTCCGCCGGTTTTACATGCCCCCTGCCACCCGCGTAATCTTAAAGCCTTCCCCATGTACCTCATAGGATTCCATCACAATGATAAATGCCTCTGGCTCAGTGTCCCGGATTCTCCTTTGAATCTGGTAAATATCCTTATTGCTGCCAGCCACCATCACCACCTCCTTCTCCCCGTGATAATATCCTCCCTCTGCCTTTAAAAGGGTGGAGCCGCGCATGCAGCACCGGTCGATTTCCCTGGCCACCTCCTTGCCGTGTTCAGTCACAATCAATGCCACCATTCCTGCATTCATGCCAAGAATCACCTTGTCCACCACCACGGCAAACAAAAGGTTAATCACCATTCCATAGACAATTCCGTCCATATCCCGAAAAAGGATTCCCCCCGCCAGAATGATTCCCACATCTGACAAAAAAGCAATGGTCCCCAGATTCCAATGGGGACGAACCGCCTTAATCGCCAGGTTAATAAAATCAGACCCGCCGGTGGAGGAGCCCCGCACATAAATCATGGCATACCCCAGCGCCCCCACAGTTCCGGTAATAAGAGCTGCAACCATCCGGTCTCCCTCATACACAGGAAGAAGAGGCGCCAGATAATCCAGCATCAGGGAGGACAATATCATGCACCGGAAGGATTTTGCCAGAAACCGCTTTCCAATCAGCTTTCCGCACAGAACCGCCACCGGTATATTTAAGATTATGGTAGAAAGCCCCATGGGAATCTGAAACAGCCGGTACAGAATCATGGAAATTCCGGAAAACCCGGTCATGGGAAACTCTGCAGACAATGCCACATTATATGTGGTCACAGCCAGAAGCAGGCTCCCCAAAGCCTCCCACCCCACATCTGCCGCAATCTTCTCCCAAAGCTTCACATCTGTCTTTTCCAGAATCCGGTTTAACATCCTGTTCTCTTTCACGCGCCGCATATTACATGCCTCCTCTCCCAAACATCCATGCCTTTCAAAAACAAAAAGCCCGACGAATTATAAAAATATAATTCGCCGAAGCTCTTTCTGCTATTCATCTTAGCAAAAAGAATAGCGTCTGTCAACATTCTCAATCTTCTCATTGACTTTCTGCCTGTCTCTGGTTATTATATTCTATAATGTTGGGGGTCAAAAGATATTTTGGCCCTGGTATCATTCTATACTGCTTCATAAAATTTTCCACACCACAGGAGGTTACATAATGGAACGATCCAAAGTATATTTCACAGATTTCCGCACAGCTGCTTTCGGCGACGGGCTTCCCTCCAAGCTGAAAAAGCTGATGAAAAAAGCCGGAATTGAAACCATTGACATGGAGGGTAAATTTGTAGCCATCAAGCTTCATTTTGGAGAATTGGGCAACATTAGCTATCTGCGCCCCAACTATGCCCGTGCCGTGGTGGACCTGGTAAAAGAACTGGGAGGCAAACCCTTCCTTACTGATTGCAACACCATGTATCCAGGCAGCCGGAAAAATGCTCTGGAGCACCTGGAATGTGCGTGGCAGAACGGCTTTACTCCTCTGACCGTGGGATGTCCCATTTTGATTGGAGACGGATTAAAAGGCACGGATGATGTAAATGTCCCGGTGGAGGGCGGAGAATATGTGACAGAGGCCAAAATCGGCCGCGCTGTTATGGATGCGGATGTATTCATCAGCCTGACTCATTTTAAAGGCCATGAGATGACCGGTTTTGGCGGCGCGATCAAAAATATTGGCATGGGCTGCGGCTCCCGGGCCGGCAAGACAGAACAGCACTCCAACGGAAAGCCCCATATTGACGAGGCATTATGCAGAGGCTGCCGCCGTTGTCTGAAGGAATGCGCCAACAACGGACTGTCCTTTGATGAGAGCAAAAAGAAGATGGCGGTGAACCAGGACAATTGCGTGGGCTGCAGCCGCTGCCTGGGGGCCTGCAATTTTGACGCAATCCAGTTTAATGACAGCAATGCCAATGCAATTTTAAACTGCAAGATGGCAGAGTACACAAAAGCCGTTGTACACGGACGTCCCTGCTTTCATGTTTCCCTGGTGGTGGATGTATCCCCGAACTGTGACTGCCACTGTGAAAATGATGCGCCGATCCTTCCCAATATCGGCATGTTTGCTTCCTTTGATCCATTGGCTCTGGACCAGGCCTGCGTGGACGCCTGCCTTGCAGCTGCTCCTCTGCCCAACAGCCAGCTTGCGGATCACCTGGCCAGTCCTGATTTCCATGACCACCATGACCATTTCCTCAACTCCTCCCCGGAATCTGAATGGAAATCCTGTCTGGAGCATGCGGAAAAAATCAGTCTTGGCAGCCGTCAGTATGAGCTGATTCAAGTTAAGATTTAAAATCCTTTCAGAGCAGGGCTCCTTTCAGACATGGGAAAAGGATGCTGTCCCGTTCATTTATGCTGCATGTTTTCATTTGCACAAGGACTGCATCCTCCCCCTGCTCCGAATTTGGGGCTGCCAAAACGGACGAAAAAAGATTCCGGGCTTAAATGGCTCAGCCACAGCATCTTTCCCTTTTCTGCGTCAGTGAACCACCTCTCATGGTCTTAAATTTATCATTTTTTCTCAAACTGCCTCTTGCATTCTTCCTTCAAACCGACTATAATAGGAGTCGTCGTCACTATATCTTGTGTTTTAATTACAAATAATAACAATTTATAGTAATTTAACGTGTAAATGCGGGAGGTTGAAAATGAGATTAAAGGTTATCAAAAGAAACGGAGAGGAGGTTTCTTTTGAAATCTCCAAGATTAAAAATGCCATCACAAAAGCTAACCATGAGATCCCAAAGATCCATCAGCTGAATTCCTATCAGATTGACGCCATTGCCGATACCATTGAGAAACAGCTTCTGGAGCTTCCCCATGCTGCTAACGTTGAGGATATTCAGGACATGGTAGAAAAAGGGATTATGGAAATGCGCGGCTATGAGGTTGCCCAAAAGTATGTCCGCTATCGTTTTAAAAGAGAGCTGGCCCGGAAGGCCAACACCACGGACAATGGAATCCTGTCCCTGATCGACCGGATGAATGAGGAGGTAAAGCAGGAAAACTCCAACAAAAACCCGGTCATCAACTCCACTCAGAGAGATTATATGGCCGGTGAAGTGAGCAAGGATCTGACCATGCGCCTGCTGCTTCCGGAGGAGGTGGTCCGGGCCCACAAGGAAGGCATTATCCATTTCCATGACTCCGACTATTTTGCACAGAGGGAACATAACTGTGACCTGATTGATCTGGAGGACATGCTTCAGAACGGGACTGTAATCAGCGAAACCATGATTGAAAAGCCCCACTCCTTTTATACTGCCTGCAACATCACCACGCAGATTGTGGCTCAGGTTGCCAGCAACCAGTATGGAGGCCAGACCTTTACCCTGTCCCACTTAGCGCCTTTTGTGGAGATCAGCCGCCAAAAGATCCGGGAAAACACCATCCGGCTCCGCCGGGAGATGAACGAATCCATGGATGAGAGTATTATCAGCCGGATCACAGAGGAGCAGCTGAAGGACGAGATCACCCGCGGTATCCAGACCATCCAGTATCAGCTGATCACCCTGATGACCTGTAATGGTCAGGCTCCCTTTGTGACTGTATTTATGTACTTAGGAGAGGTTCCCGACGGACAGACCCGAAAGGATCTGGCCATGATCATTGAGGAGGTCATGCGCCAGAGAATGCAGGGAGTAAAGAATAAAAACGGCGTGTGGATCACTCCGGCCTTCCCAAAGCTTATCTATGTGCTGGATGAAGACAACATCACTCCTGACGCCCCTTACTGGTATCTCACCGAGCTGGCGGCTCAGTGTACTGCCAAGCGGATGGTGCCGGATTATATTTCCGCCAAGGTGATGAAAGAGCTGAAGCGGGGTCAGGTTTACCCCTGTATGGGCTGCCGCTCCTTTTTGACTGTGGAGGATTCTCAGAAGACAAAGGATGGTTCCCACAAGTTTTACGGACGTTTTAACCAGGGCGTTGTGACCATTAATCTTGTGGATGTGGCATGTACCGCCGGGGGGGATATGGACCAGTTCTGGCATGTACTGGAGGAGCGGCTGGAATTGTGCCACCGGGCCCTGCGCTGCCGCCACGAAAGACTCCTTGGCACTCCCTCGGACGTGGCTCCGATTCTGTGGCAGAACGGAGCTTTGGCACGGCTGGAAAAGGGAGAAAGGATTGACCGTCTCCTCTATGACGGCTATTCCACCATCTCCTTAGGGTATGCCGGACTGTGTGAGATGACCATGCGCATGATGGGCAAACCTCACACAGACCCTGAGGCAAAGGCATTTGCCCTGAAGGTCATGCAGCGCCTTAACGACAAATGCGCCCAGTGGAAGGAAGCTGAGCATATCAGCTATTCTGTGTACGGCACTCCCATGGAGTCCACCACCTACCGCTTTGCCAAATGCTTACAGAAACGCTTTGGAATCCTGCCAGGAGTCACGGACAAAAACTACATTACCAACAGCTATCATGTCCATGTGACAGAAGAGATCGATGCCTTTGCCAAATTAAAATTTGAGGCAGATTTCCAGAAGCTTTCCCCTGGCGGCGCCATCAGCTATGTGGAGGTACCCAACATGCAGCACAACATTCCCGCGGTGCTCAGCGTGATGCAGTTTATTTATGACAACATCATGTACGCAGAGCTAAACACCAAAAGCGATTACTGTGAGTGCTGCGGCTTTGACGGAGAGATTCTGGTACAGGAAGACGAATCCGGCAAGCTTGTATGGGAATGCCCCAACTGCGGCAACCGCGACCAGAACAAGCTCACCGTAGCCCGCCGCACCTGCGGCTACATTGGCACCCAGTTCTGGAATCAGGGACGCACTCAGGAAATCCGCGACCGGGTCCTCCACCTGTAACCCCCTGCCGGCTGCATTGGCATTCCCCCCGGTTAATTTTCCCCCCCAACCTCATCCTACCCTGCATCCAACACCGGGGAACAGCAATCAGCTGTTCCCCGTTTTCCCTTTTTCTCCCCTCCTCTCCAAAAGAAAGCCTTCCCCTTTCCCTTTAAAGATGGTATAATAAAAAACATATATCAACGAAACAACCGCAAACCAAACAGGAGTAAGAATATATGGAAAAATCCTTAATCTTTCACATACTGGGAATTTCGGAAGCTTCTGATGAATCAGCAGTAAAAACTGCTTACCGGAATTTATTAAAAAATACCAACCCGGAGGATGACCCGGATGGCTTCAAGCGGCTCCGGGAAGCATATGAAGGCGCCATTGCCTATCTCCGTCAGCCAAAGCAGGAAGAAAAGAAAGAGAAAACCGAAATCGATTTGTGGGTTGACCGGATTGACCAGGTATATCAGGATATTCGTCTCCGTCCTCAGCCTGATCTGTGGAAAGAGATTTTAGCTGACCCTCTCTGTGAGGATCTGGATACCTCCCTTCAGACCAGGGAAGCTATGATGGTATATCTGATGGATCACATCTATCTTCCCCAATCCATCTGGAAGCTTCTGGATGACACCTTCCAGATTGCAGAAGAACAGGAAGCACTGCGCCAGATGTTTCCGGAAAATTTTATGAATTATGTTCTGTACTACATAGAAAACCCGGAGGCCATGAATCTGGAGCTGTTTGAGATTCTGGAGGAGGAAAAGATGGATGCAGACGGCTACATCCGGAATTATCTGGACATCCGCAGACAGCTCGGCAGACGGCAGATGGCAGGCTGCTCCGGAAAACTGGATGATCTGGCTGCCTTTGGTCTCCTTCACCCTTATGAAGATACAGAGCGGCTGCGGATTCTGACTGCAGCCATAGAGAC
This sequence comes from uncultured Clostridiaceae bacterium, assembly GCA_949948825.1. Classification (GTDB taxonomy): domain Bacteria; phylum Bacillota; class Clostridia; order Lachnospirales; family Lachnospiraceae; genus Brotaphodocola. The sequence continues at coordinate 151 of CATLIJ010000099.1, read as the reverse complement.
CTTCCGGGAAGAAAAGCTGGCCCAACCAGATGATCCGGAGGAAAATGCCCGCATCCGGGCAGAGGCTGTCATCTGCGCCGCAAAGCTGATAAAGCCTGACTCTCCGGAGGCTCTGGCCTTTTCTGACAGCCGGGACAGCGCATTGTTTGGC
>CATLIJ010000098.1 GCA_949948825.1 uncultured Clostridiaceae bacterium | reverse complement strand
AAACGTCTTTTTGTGGATAAGGCAGAAGAGCTGGCAGCCACCATCACAGGCATGGGCGGGTGGCCGATGACCAAAGTATACGCGGTGAACGGACATAACATGGAAACCCATATTCAGAGGGATTTGCTGGCTATGTCTATTGCCTGCTATGACGAATATCCGGATATTTACAATCTGGTAGCTGGATACATTATGAATGGTATGGCGGAATCCATTGACTGGTGGAACCGTTCCGGAACCTTCCATCAGGGGCTGGGCTATACAGGGCTGCGGCTCAGCTGCATTCTCTATGGCTATTTTCTGTTTTACCGGATGAATGGCACAAGAATATACAGTGATGATTTGGGAAAGGTTCCTTTTCAGGAGGTATATTGCCAGAGACCGGACGGACGTTCTTTTCCGGAGGGCGATACCAACGGGGATTCTTTATTTGCCAAGATTCCCACCTGGGTCAGAAGCGACATGCCGGTTCTTTTGTATGCTTCCTCTCTTTTTAGCGACGGATATCTGAAGGGGGAATTTGAGCGGTGCAGCAAGGGATTTCAGTGGCTTTCTTATAACAGCTTTCATCCGCTTCTTACTCCGGTAAGCTTCCTGATTGTCAATAACCCCTATGTGGAGCCAAGACCAAGGACAGAGCTTCCGCTTACCCGCCTGTTTGGTTCACCAAACGGCATGATGATTGCAAGGACTGGATTTAATACAGGGGTGGAACAGCCGGATGTGATTGTATGGGCCAAGATTGGCGAGACTTACGTGGGAAACCATGACCATCTGGATTCGGGAAGCTTCCAGATTTATTATAAAGGCCAGCTGGCCTGGGATAACGGGCGTTATGACGGCTTTGGAAGCTTGCATGATTCCAATTATGCAAAGGAGACCATTGCCCATAACTCCCTGCTGATTTACGATCCCAATGAAAAGATGGCTACCAAGACCACCATCAAGCTTCCGAGAAATTCCGGCGGACAGAGAAGGCCGGGGCCAGAGCCGCTTACCTGGCATGACTTGATTGATGATGATCACCACACTGCAGACCTTCTGGCCATGGAATATGGAGAAAATCCCATAAATCCGGAGTATTCTTACATAAGCGGAGACCTGGCTCCAGGATATTCTGACAAGGTGTCCGAGGTAAGGCGTTCCATGCTGTTTATGCCCACAGGGATTCCAGAGAAACCGGCAATTTTTGTGATTATGGATAAGATTACCGCAAGGGAAGCTTCTTTCAAAAAGACCTTTTTGCTTCATTCTCTTCAGGCGCCGGAAATTGACGGGAATGTGACGGTAATCCGCAGAAATCAGATTGGCTACAATGGAAAGATGACCAATCAGACCTTGTATCCCCAAAACGTGAAAATTACTACAGTAGGTGGACCAGACCGGCAGAACTGGGTGGTGGACCGGAATTATCCACCCAAAGGCGGAAAATATTACAGTGACTATGACCCTTCTGTAAGTTCTGAGCATGGCTGGGGAAGAGTGGAGATCAGTCCTGCCATTGGCGCAAAGACCGATTATTTTCTGAATGTAATGTATATGTCTGATTCCGATGATCCAAGTCCTGTGGACAGGGCAGAGCTGATTGAGACAGAGGACCTTTTGGGGGCAAGGATTTTTGACAAGGTGACAATCTTTGCCAAGAATAAAGAACGTCTCACAAAGGATGTGACAGTTACAATTCCAGGAGAAGGACCGATTGCAGCTGCGGTTGCAGGGATTTCTCAGGGAGAGTGGGTGATCACTGACGAAAACGGTGTGTCCCAGGTTAAGACAGCAAAGCCGGAAGGAGGCATCATCTATTTTACCGGACAGGCGGGAACCTATCATCTGGAGAGAAGGTAATCATTCCAACAGACAGATCTCCTGTCCCTTTGGAATTGGATTATACTAGTACAGCATTGCAGAAATTCCGGTGAATAAAGCACCCGCTGTCTACGCCCTCTGCACGTCTGCAAAGCTAGACGTAGGCACCACTACGCCGTCGCTTTGCAGACGCACAGATGACGCAGGCATCTGGCACTTTATTCACTGTTATTTCCGCAATGTTGTACTGGAGACACGGACCGGAACAGAAGTCCACTATGAGACTTTTGTTACCTATAAATTCAAATTAGGACCGATTAAATTGGGAAGAGAAGTGTCCCATGACAGTTACACTATCACCTACACTTATCTGGCAGCTTCCGATGCTTTGGAACAGATCACTGCCTACGGCAAACATGCGGCCAGCGCTATTGAAGAAGTGTTTCGCACAATCGTGGAGCTCAAAGCCTACAGGCGGAGGTTTCTTGAGATAGCAGCCAGGAATTTTGATACAGGAGATAAGGATTTTGATGTGAACTATTTTAGGATCGTGGTTCAGAATATTTTAAACAGGATCGATTTTTCGGAGGTTCACATTGATGTTAGCAAAGAGCTGGAGGAAATCGGCAATGAATTTTTCGGTGAGATCAGGAGTAACAGCGACCAGGACAGGTTCCGGAGGACCCTGTCAAAGACGGTGAAAAAGCTATACGTGTCTATTCAGGAAAACGTCGATGTGACGATCCGGGATTTTCGGAAGGACATGCAGGAACATCAGACTGTTCTGTGCGACAATATTCTGGAAAAGGTGCAGAAAGAATTTGATGCATTGAAAGCGGATATGGCAAATAAGGAGAGGAAAATCGAAAAAGGCGGACAGTATGTGCAGGCCATGAAAGACATTTTATGCGAAATGAAATTTAAAGAAATAAGAACGTAGGGGAGGAAGGAGGCCATGGCTTCCAAAGAGAACCAGCTGAAAAAATCGATGATGTTTTAAAGCTTACAGACAGCATTATCAATAAAAGCTATCTGTCCTTTTTAACCAATGGAGAAACTTACAAACTTCAGGGTCTGACTCTGAACGAATTGTCAGTGGCCATGGAGAAGCATGCCAGGATTTACCATCTGAAAAGGTTTGTCTATGATCCGGACGAGAATTTTCTCACTAAATTAATTACTGTGGTAAATGTGGCCTATGCTTTGAAAGGAACCATTATTACTTCTATACAAAGCCATGGAGATATTGTGGATTATTATATTGGAATTGTGGCGAAAGAAGAGAAAGGGGCGGCCGGACAGCAGAGCAGGGAAGCGCTTCTTTGCGCATTTGCCGATACCATTGCCGGCAATTTCAGCGGTTCTGATATGGGAGAACAGATCCGGAGGGAAGAATTGGAACAGTTTAAAGCCGCCATAAATGGCAAGGCTCTTTGTTCTGTTTCCGTGGTTTTGTTTCTGCGAAAGGAGGAATCCGGCATAGGTACTTATGTTCAGGGAATCCAGAATCTGGTGGAGGCCCTGAAGGGAAGAAAATATACGTTCCTTACCATAGCAGATCCAGTGCCCCCGGAAAGCCTTATGGATATCCGCCATGGCTATGAGAACATTTATAATCACCTGCTGCCATTGTATAAAATCATAGAAACTAAAGGAACATCCGAGACCATCAGCCTTTCCCAAACTGACACGAAGAATTATGTGAAGGGAATTACCGAAGAAATAACGAGAACTTAAGGAAGGTCTCAAAGTGTATATTCCTCCAATGGGTTTAGTGCAGGAGTATCCGGCGGAATCAGTTTGGGAGTCATGTTTGGCGTTCAGGCGGGTTTTAATCATTCACAGAGCCAGGGAAGCGCTGTTACCAATAGCGTGTCCACCAGTTATCAGACCAGCAGTCAGACGGGCAGGGCGCATTCCGGCACTGTGGGAGCGGGGCGCACGGCGAATGAGAACACGCAGGTATCAGTGGAGAACCGGACAGTCAAATCCATGCTGGATAAGATTGAAAAAAATATAGAACGGATTGATGAGTGCGAAGGCTATGGAGCGTTCCATGCGGCTACTTATGTGATTGCAGATGATAAGGAGACCGCGTTAAATGCAGCAGGTAATTTCCTTTCTCTTATGAAAGGAGAACGTTCTGCCGTCCATATCTCGGCTGTCAACTGCTGGGAAGAGATAAACAGCAGGGTATCTGGTTATGGGACGGACGGAAAAAGCGATAATTTTCAGAAAATCCTAAAATGTTTTCAGAAGCTGACCCATCCGAGATTTCAGGTAAAGGAACAAGTGATAGTTTCTCCCTGTACTATGGTAAGCGGACCGGAACTGACCGTTGAACTGAGATTTCCCAAAAAGTCCATAAGCGGCCTTGTCGTGATTCCCATGCATCCCTTTGGAAGAAATATAATAGGGCCAGAGGGAGAGAACATAGAGTTGGGGCGGTTGTATTTCAGGGAAAAGAAGAAAACCAGAAGGTAAGGCTTAATTTGGATTCTCTGGCATCCCATACATTTGTGGCCGGTTCTACGGGTTCCGGCAAATCCAATGCCATCTGTCAGATTTTGGAACAATTACAGCATAAACGGATTCTTTTTATGGTGGTGGAACCTGCCAAGGGAGAGTACAAGCATATTTTCGGAAAACAGCCGGATGTAACGGCTTTAGGCAATAACGAGAAGAGAACAAAGCTTTTGAAGGTGAATCCATTCTCATATCCTGAGGATATTCACGTGCTGGAACATATAGACCGGCTTATAGAGATATTCAATGTATGCTGGCCCATGTACGCAGCCATGCCGACCATACTTAAGGAGGCGTTGGAGGAGGTTTATATATCCTGCGGATGGGATTTGGATTTTTCAGAAAACCAGTATGGAGATAAGATATTCCCTTCCTTTTTTGATCTGAGAGAGGCATTGGACATGGTGGTTAAAGCTTCGGCTTATGATACAGAGGTAAAGAGTAATTACAAAGGCTCTCTTTTGACAAGAGTGAACTCTTTGACTAATGGTCTCAACGGGAAGATATTTACTGCAGATGAGTTGGAGGGAGAACGATTATTTGATTGCAGCGTGATCATAGATCTAAGCAGAGTGGGTTCCATGGAGACCAAAGCTCTGATCATGGGGATTCTGATTATAAAGCTTCAGGAATACCGATTGTGTCAGGAGGGAGTCAACCGACATCTTCATCATGTGACTGTTTTGGAAGAGGCTCATCATCTGTTAAAACGTACTTCAGGGGAAAGGAATCCAGAGGGCAGCAATATCACTGGAAAGTCTGTGGAAATGATAGCCGATGCAATTGCAGAGATGCACACCTACGGCGAGGGGTTCGTCATTGCGGACCAGGCCCCGGGACTTCTGGATATGGCTGTAATCCGCAATACCAATACCAAGATTCTTCTGCGGATTCCGGAATATCAGGACCGGCTTTTGGCAGGCAGGGCCGCTGGGCTGAATGAGGGACAGATGGAGGAGCTGGCAAAGCTGCCTTTGGGTGTGGCAGCGGTATATCAGAGCCATTGGCTGGAATCGGTGCTGTGCCGGTTTGCCAGATATGAGTATGGCGAAGGATATCGGTATGGGGAGAAAGAGGAGAGGGATACAAGGTGGGAGAAACAGGCCAGAAGAGAGCTGGTGAAATGGCTGATCAAAAGCCGGGGTTTTGGCAGACTGAATGTAGACATGGAAATCGTTCGGCAGGGTATAGACAGTCTCCCGATTTCCACAAGGAGCAGATTAATGCTGAACAGGAATTTTTCTGCACAGGAGGAGGACTGCCATAGGAATCCATGGGAAGGATACAAATTTGACAGGCTGGCAAAGCTGGTGACAGAAGTTATGGGATGTCAGAAAGAACTGATCCACACATTGAGGCGGGCGGATTCGGCGGGACAGATGGAACATGGCCTGGAAAATCTTTTGACACATTGTATGGACAGCATGATAACAGAGAGGGAAAGACTTGAGATCAGCCATTGCCTGATAAAAGTGTATTCAAAAGGCGGAGAAGAGGAATTGCGGCAATATTATGAGTGGGACCATGAGATACGGAACCGGTTGATATAAGGCGTCTTAAGATGTTCTGCCTACAACATGTACAAGGAGAGAAGGAATGGGAAGATTTGAACATTCTGAGATGGATGGAACGGAAACCAGAGAGGTTTCATTTGGAGAAGCCACAGATATGGAAAGTCTGGATAAGCCTTATGAAGTGCAGGAACCTGAGGAGAGGCCGCAGCTGACTTTGGAACAGAAGGAGGAGATCAGGAAAAAGACCCAGTGGTCTCATCAGGTTGTGGAGGCTATGGCTCCGTGGAGGAATTTGAGATTTATGAAAAGGCAGGCTTTAGGGAAGTCCAGGTGGGAGAAAAAGCCTGCCTGGTGAGGCCTGAGATTAATCTTGATTAGAAAGACAGCTTTGGACGGACCAACAGGGAGAGGATGGTGGACGGACTGGCGCCGCTGACCCCTCAGGGGCGGTCCTATGAACTTCACCATATTGGGCAGCATCAGGACTCTCTCCTTGCAGAGCTGACCATGGAGGAACATAGAGGAAAAGGAAATGATGGGGTTCTTCACATTAAGGTGAAAGGAAGCGAGATTGGCAGAGAGGCATTTGCCATGGAGCGGGCCGGACACTGGAGAGAACGGGCGGAGGCAGAATGAGATGAGTAAATTACTGGAGCAGATACAATCTAAAGTGTTTCATCGGAAAGGGGCAGATGCCCGGACTGTAATCAATGCCGAGAAATGGCTTGGTCTTCGGTTCAGCAGCGAATTTCGGAATTATCTTATGGATTATGGGGCAGCTTCTTTTGGAAGCCATGAATTCATGGGGCTGGGCGGTGATGCCTATGTGGATGTAGTGGAGGAAACTTTAAGGGAAAGAAGGAATACCCTGGGATTTACGAAAGACTGCTATGTGGTGGAGAATTTGGGAATCGATGGGATTCTGATTTTGCAGAACGAGGACGGGCAGGGGTATGAATTCAGTCCCATTGGAATGAAGAGAATATTTTTAAGTATGAAAGAATATATCCTGTCATGTGAATCGTAAAATTTCAGATATAAAATTTTTGCCAATTTGGGAGTCAGGTTGGAGGTTTGTAAAAAGCCTGAAAGTGTGTTGTAAAATGCATGCTTCCAGGCTTTTTATGGTAACAGAAGCAGAATGAGGGAAGAGACTTGGAGGGCGCTGACAGCGGGTGATTTTTTTACCGGATTTCATTTTCCACGGAATGGTTCCAGCACCGGGCCAGCTGGTCCTTCCCTTTTCGGGCAAAATGAAAAACCAGCAAAAGCCCGCCATAGCAAAAGCACAAAAACAGGATTTGGATTGCTGTCACAAAAAACATGGGAAGGGAACCGGAAAAGGGATAAAGGCCATCTGTGAAATAAAATACACCAATGGAGATCATCAAAAGCAGGGCAGGCTTGACAATCATATCCCAGGCATCCCAGGTAAAGGAAACCATTTTTTTTAAGGACCACAGATGGAGAAGAGCCAGGAGGATCTCACTGATTAACATGCCCCACAAATAGGCCAGAATACCAAACCAGGGGATGCCAAACAGCACAAAACCAATACGCAGCAGCAGGGAAGCGGTATTTTGAAGGAAGGTGGTGCGGGTTTTTCCCAGTCCATTTAAAATGCTTCCCATAGTGGTGGCCAGATATAAAAAGGGACAAAGCCATGCCAGAATCCGGATAAATCTTCCGGCATCTGGATCATGAAATACACTGGTACCCAATTCTTCTCCAAAAAGGGTAAAAATGCCGATGCACAGGATGCCCATATAAAGGCTGTAGCGCAGGGACAGGGACATGCTGGCGGCGATGCTGCCCTTGCGGCCTTCCGCCTGGTCCTTGGCTACGCTGGGGAGCAGCAGCACGGCTAAGGAGTTGGTGATGGCGGAGGGGAAGAGGATAAAGGGGGATGGAGTTATAATAGGGATAAAGTTAGAAAACTTTGATAAACGCCGATGTTTACGAGGTTTTTTGATTTTATTCCTATTTTTTATGCAGTACGTTTTTGTACCCAATATAACACGAGGGGTGGGCAGTTTTGAAGGGAGAAGGAAGGTGATAAAAAAATTATCTAAAACTGCCCTCAATTAAAAGGAATGAACGATTGAATATGTGTATAGTTTATAAGAAATATAAAGGCTTGTCAAGAAAAAGGAATGAGGTGGAAAGTAGTCAAAAATGGAGTTTTTGTATGCTTTTTGATAGAGGAGAAAAAGGAGGAATTCTGTGAAGAAAGAAGAAGGAGTAATGCTGTTTCGGAGTCAAACTCATAAGTTGTTCTATGAACAATATTTGCCGCAATGCCGGTATCAGGATGCCTACCATGCGGCGCTGGTTTACTGCCTGGGAATCGACAGGGATACAAGGGAGCATGCAAATGAGATCTATGATTTCAAGACCGGATTAGTGAAGACAGAATGCCTGCATGATGGGTGGCAGACTTCCGGGAGTAAGAAAA